>NZ_KV810419.1:14549-31266 GCF_001812775.1 Rothia sp. HMSC068F09 | reverse complement strand
GTGCCCCTGCGTAGGCGCGGAGGAAATATGCGGCACCCCGCTTCCCTGTAGGAGCGATGGCGAATACCGTCTCCCTCTATGTCATCTGTTGAGGAGGGTTGGAGGTGCGTGTACCTTCCTGAAGTGACATCAGGGTGCCCGAAGCGAAGCGAGGACGGGTGCCCCTGTAGGAGCGAAGGAAGAGTACGGGCGCCTCCCTGCCCACGTCCAAAGCAGAGCAAATTAGCCCCAGAGGAACTGAATCGTACCCGCCGCAATAGATGCACCGTAAGCAACCGCAATGATGACGGCGGCGGCAATACTCACGTGCACGTCACGGCGCGAATACGAGGGCACGCGCGCCCAGGTGCGTTCGCCTGCACCGAAGCCGCGCGCCTCCATGGTGATGGCCAGGCGGGAGCCACGGCGGATGGCCTGCACGAGCAGGGCGAAGCTTTGTCCGCCGAAGGTTTGGGCGCGTCCGAGGAGGGATTGGCCCGCGCCGAGTCCGCGGGCGCGTCGTGCCTGGCCGAGGGCGTTCCACTCGGCGAAGAGGATGCCGACCAGGCGCAGCGCGGCGATGGTGGCGAGCACGAATCGTGCCGGCAGTTTGAAGGTCTGCGCGAGGGAGTCGCCGAGGTCGGTCGGGTCGGTGGTGAGCACGAACGCGAGGGTGGGCAGGACCATGGCGAGGGAACGGATCATCATGGCTGCACCGACGGCTGCGGAGCCGGTGGTGATGGTGTTGAAGCCGAGGTTGAGGATCACGTCGCCAGTTTTGGCGCTGAGCATGGCGACGGACCAGCCGGTGGTGATCACGGCGATGAGGATGGGCCAGAAGCGGGCGAGGACGTTGACGGGCCGGAACCCGACGAGGATGAATCCGAGCAGTTCGAGGGCGAAGAGGATTCCGGAGGTCATCGGGTCGCGCACGATGAGCGCGGCGATGATGAGGGCGAAGGAGACGACGAGCTTGACGCCGGCGTTGAGGCTACTGAAGTAGCTGGTTCGGTCGATGGTGCCGAAGAAGTCGGTATTCATGCGTTCTCCTTTCCGGGGATGGTGAGGGCAGGTAGGGTGATGGATTTGCCGCCGAGTGCGGCGGTGTAGTCTTCGTCGTGGGTGATGGAGATGACTGCGGTCCCATCGGCAAGGAGTTCGCGGATGAGGTCGACGAGTTCGGCCCAGGTGCGGGCGTCCTGCCCGAAGGTGGGCTCATCGAGAATGAGTATTCTCGGTGCGGTGGCGAGCGCGGAGGCGACCGAGAGTCGTCGTTTTTCGCCGCCGGAGAGGGTGAAGGGGTTGGCGTCGAGCAGGTGGCTGAGGCGCAGGCGGGCCGCCAGGTCGTCGGTGCGTGCGGCGAGCTCGTCTTCGTCGAGGGGAACGCGATTGAGCGCGGCGAGTCGGCGGGGGCCGAGCTCGAGCTCTTCGCGTACGGTTCCGCGGATGAATTGGTATTCGGGTTCTTGGAAGACGTAGCCGATGCGGCTGAGC
Organism: Rothia sp. HMSC068F09; assembly: GCF_001812775.1. Taxonomy (NCBI): domain Bacteria; kingdom Bacillati; phylum Actinomycetota; class Actinomycetes; order Micrococcales; family Micrococcaceae; genus Rothia; species Rothia sp. HMSC068F09. Next base: position 29,793 of record NZ_KV810419.1, on the reverse strand, counting down.
ATTTGGGCGGGGGTCCAGGTGGGCACGTCCCAGTGGGCGCGCTGGCTATTCTGGCCGCTGTTCCGGCCGGCGCCGTGGTCGCGGAGCGTGTCGGTGGCGGCGAGGGTGCCGTCGGGGGCGGTGAGCAGACCCGCGAGGGTGAGCGCGAGGGTTGATTTGCCGGCGCCGTTGGGGCCAAGCACGCTGAGGTGTTCGCCGGCGCGCAGGGTGAGGTTGATGCCGCCTCGCAGCACGGGCAGGTCGACGGGTACGGGTGCGGGGGTGTCGCCGAGGCGTTTGATGGTGCGGCGGCGTGCGCGTCGCTGCTTGGGGGTGGGTTGCGCGCGGGTAATGCTGAGGTTTTCGGCGCGGAGAAGCGCCTCGCCGGTTGCAGTATCGCCGCCCGCCGCTTCGCCGGTTGCAGTATCGCCGCCCGCAGTTTCCTCGGGTGCAGGCTGCGGTGCACGCGGCACGTAGTCGGGCACCCACACGCCGGCGTCGATGAGGTCCCGACGGGCTTCGGCGAGCACGGTTCCGGGCGCGCCGTCGTGGGTGATGGTTCCGCCCGCGCCGAGCACGATAATGCGGTCCATGTACGGCGCCCAGATGCTCACGCGGTGTTCCACGACGAGCAGGGTCGCGCCGGTCGCCTCCGCGGCGGCGAGGATGCTGTCGCGCACCTCCCGCACGCCGGCGGGGTCGAGGTTGGCGGTGGGCTCGTCGAGAATCATGGCGCCGGGGTGCATCGCGAGGATGCCCGCCAGGCCGAGGCGCTGCTTCTGTCCGCCGGACAGGGCGCTGCTGGGGTGGTCGAGGGGCAGGTGGCTGAGCCCGACCGCGGTGAGCGCCTCGGTGACGCGTCCCCAGATTTCCTCGCGGGGTACGCGCAGGTTTTCGGGGCCGAAGGCGGTGTCGTTCCCGATGGTTGCCATGACGATGGAGGATTCGGGGTCCTGCTGCATCATGCCGGCGGTGCCGCGCGCTTCTACGGGGTCTTGGCCGTTGAGGGTGATGGTCCCGCCTGCGGAGAGGCCGTCGTCATCGTGGAGCACACCGGCGATGGCGTGCAGGAGCGTCGACTTGCCGGCGCCGGAGGTGCCCAGCAGCAGGACTTTTTCACCGGGGTTGATGGTGAGGTTGAGCCCGTTGATGACCGGTTCTGGGCGGCCGGGGTGGTGCCAGCTGAAGTTGTTGAGCTCGATGCGCGCCCCGCGCGGTGTTGCTTCCATAATGCTTTCTTAGCCTAGTGTGCGGCTGCTGTAGTGTGCCGAGTGGTGACTCGTGGTGAGTGATTAGCTGGTGGCTAGTGGCTGGCGATTAGCGGCGGGTGTTGCCGGAAGCCAGCGAGGAGAGCACGCCGGTCTTGGCGAGGTTCTGCACGAGGATCCATGCCAGGAAGCCCGCGATGACTGCGCCGGAGACAACCGAGCAGACCACGTAGGTGATGGCCTTGACGGGCTCCATGTCGGGGTAGTAAATCAGGATTTCGCTACCGCCCATGAACAGGCCGCTGAGAGCACCGGCCAGAACGGCGATGGCGGCGTTCCAGCGACGGTAGCCGAAGGCGGCGAAGACGATTTCAGCGCCGATGCCCTGGATAATACCGGAGATTAGAATCTCGCCGCTCCACGCACCGCCGGTGAACAGCACCGAGATGAGCGCCGCAACGAGCTCGCAGAAGAGGGCAGCGCCGGGCTTGCGGATGAGCAGGCCGCCGAGGGTACCACCGAGCAGCCAGGCCCCGGCGATGAGCGGGCGCAGTTCGGGGGCCGCGACGAGCGCGGTCTTGGCGGCGGGGCTCACGGCGATATCCCAGATCCAGAAGATGATAGCGCAGGCTACGGCGATGACTGCGGCGATAACGATTTCGTTGACTCGCCAGCTCAGGCTGCCGCGGGGGGCCGGACGCTTGGGCGCGGTGGTGTGTGACATGTGGTTTTTCCTTCCGTCGTTGGAAGGGGAATGTCCTCGCCCTCTGCATGGGCGAGGGCACCGAGAAGATTCGACTCCCTACACCGGTACTAACCGGATCAGGTTCGAGGGTCTGCTGTGCACTCTCAGCGCCGCGGTGGCGCTCCCCTGTCGTTTGGGGTTCCTTGTCCGTACCGTTGTGGTGCGGGTGGGAACCCAGGTTCGATTGTAGGCTTGTCTGGATGTTCGTGCCAATTTGCCGCTTTTTGTTTCGTTCTTCTGCCCACATTACAGAATTGCACGGTGTACAATTTTGGGACGGAGAGGCTCCAAGGCGGCACGAACGCCTTAAACCCTATACGCTAGGGAGTGGCGCTCTTTTCTCACCCAACCCCGAAGGGGTTCACGGGCAGGACGCCGCATCGTATACAGCTAAGGAGATACACATGAACCCCGTCGCTAAGCTTGCTATTGCGGGTATCAACATGGGCGCTGCTGCCCTGGTTGGTAAGGGCCTGGGCGCAGCCTGGACCAAGGCAACCGGCAACCAGCCGCCCGCCATTTCCGCCGACTCTGAGGATACCCTGCGCCAGGTCATCCTCTGGACCGTCCTGACCTCCGTCGTGGGTGCCGTTGTCAGCTTCGGCATCGCCCGCGCGCAGCGTCGTTTCTTCAAGTAAAGACCATCCCTGAACGCTTCGTTCAGTGATGCGGGGCGGTGCGTACCCTCGCGGTGCGTACCGCCCGCGCTTTTCTAACGCGTACCAGCCTCCCGCAGCACCGGCCGATGCGACGCCGCTCGGCCATTTGAAAGCCCCCTCATGATGATTCGTTCCTCCCGCCAGCAGAAGCCTGCCCGTCCCGCCGTGGACCACGCTACGAGTCGCCGTTCGGTGACCGCGTGGGTCCTGTGGGATGTCGGTTCGTCGAGTTTCGACTCGATTATGATGACCTTCATCTTCACGGTCTACCTGACCAGCGGTTACTTCGGCACGCCCGAGCAGACCTCTTCGGCGCTGTCGCTGGGTCTGACGGTTGCGGGTTTCCTCATCGCTTTTCTCGCCCCGGTCACGGGCCAACGCAACGACAGGTCGGGCCGCGGCATCTTCTGGCTGGGTGTGAACACGGTCCTGCTCGTGGCGTTTATGGCGGCGTGCTTCTTCGTCGCCCCCGACCCGGGCTACCTGTGGTTGGGTGTGTTCCTGGTGTCTGCCGCGAGCGTGTTCAGCGAGTTCGCGTACGTGAACTACAACGCGGTGCTGCCGCGCGTTTCGAACCCGAATAATATCGGCAAGATTTCGGGCACCGGCTGGGCTGCCGGTTACATTGGCGGCATCCTCGCCCTGGCCGTGGTGCTGTGGGGCTTCGTGCTGTCCCCCTCGTCCCTGGGCTTGAGCGAGGAGGGGGCCCTCAACATCCGCGCGGTGACCCTGTTCGCCGCGGCCTGGTGCCTCATCTTCTGCGTGCCGCTGCTGATTCGGATGCGCACCCGCGAGCGCTTCCTGCCGGAGGTGCTGCCCACCCGCGAGCTGCGTTTCCTGGAGCTGGGCATGGAGCGTCTCTCCCCGGCTCGTCAGGGTAGCCTGCTCGCCTCCTACAAGGCGCTGTGGCGCACCATTAAGCGGCTGAAGATGACGTCCCCGCAGACCCTGTGGTTCCTGATTGCTTCGGCGGTGTTCCGTGATGGTCTGTCCGGTATTTTTACGTTCGGCGGTATTCTTGCGGCGGGCACGTTCGGTTTCAGCACTTCCGAGGTGATCCTGTTCGGTATTGCCGGTAGCGCTGTCGCGGCGGCTGGCGCGATCCTGGGCGGCTACCTGGATGACTACCTGGGCCCGAAGGCAATTATTGTTATCTCGCTGGTCGGCATTATCTTGGCGGCTACCCCGCTGATGTTCTTCCCCGAACCGGGCGTGTTCTGGGTATGCGCCCTGCTGCTGTGCCTGTTTGTGGGTCCGGCGCAGTCGGCCTCCCGCACGTTCCTGGCTCGCCTGGCCGAGCCCGGCACCGAGGGTGAGCTGTTCGGACTGTACTCGACGACCGGCCGCGCCACGAGCTTCCTGGCGCCGATGCTTTTTGGCCTGTTCGTGAGCATCCTGGGCGCCCAGATTTGGGGTGTTGTCGGCATCCTCGTGGTTGTGGTTGCGGGTCTGCTGATGCTGCTTCCTGTGGATGCACCCGGCCCCTTGCGGGTGCGGGCAAGCCGCCGCGAGAAGGTGAAGTCTTAGCCGCGGGCGGGACCTACCCGGGGATCCCCGCGGTCCCTCAGCGGGTATAGCGAAGGGGCGGGCAGAGTTAATCTGCCCGCCCCTTCGCTATGCGCCATCGGCGCTAGGGTACGCTCATCGAGCTACTCGGTCACCACATCGTCGTCTGCCTCGGCGGCCGTCTCGGTGGAGCCTTCCGAGGTCACCTCGCGGTTTTCCTCCGCCTCGTCCAGGACCTCTTCGCTGCCGGTTATCTGAGCCCAGGTCGCGTCGTCAATCAGCGGATCGTCAATCACGCGGACCCACAGCATCGCTCCCTGCGCCAGGGCGCTGACGTTCTCGTCGTACGCCTCCGCAGGCAGACCCTCAAAGATCTCAGCCAGACGCGCAAACAGGTCATCGTACGAAATGTCGCCCTCAGCCTGCAGCCAGCACTCAGCCGCAAATTCAGACAGCTCGTTCAACGCGGTGTCCTGCAGCAGCAGGAACGGGCCGTCCTCGCCCACGCGCACCGCAGAGGTTCCCGGCGCGCGGTCAATCACAATCGTACCGTTCAGGTACACGCCCGGCAGACGCTCCGGGTTCGTGTAGGTCAGCAGCGGCTCCACCTCGGATGCGCCCGGCAGCTCGCCGCCGGCCAGCAGTTCGCGCACCAGCGGCAGGGTGTCCTCAACCTCCGAGTACACCAGGCGCCACACGCCGCCGCAACGCTCCACCAGCTTGGCCAGCGACACGACGCCCTCGGGGTGCTTCGCCAGACCCGAGCTCTGCTCGCTCAGGAACACCAGCGCCTCGTGCAGCGGCACGCGTTCCAGGTGCGGCTCCTTGGCCTGCTCGTCACGCGAAATCAGCACGATGCGGGTCAGCTTGTAGCCGCGGTCCTCGGGGTCGACCACGTTCAGGCCGGCCTCGACCGGGTTCTGCTGTTCCTTCGGTGCGTTCGGGTCGACAATCACCGACAACGGCTTCGGGTAGGGGGTCACGAAACCTTCATCCGAGATGACGGCGGTCTCGTCCGTCAGGTACGCCAGCTTCGAGCCCAAGAAACGCGAGGCCGTGGTCTTGCCGCTACCCGAAACGCCCACCAGGGCCAGGGCTCGCTTCGACTCGGGGTCACCGATAACCGCCGAATGAAGCATCACGCCGCTACCCACCAGCTGCTCGATCATCGCAACGGTGATGCGGCTCGTCAGGTCCTGCAGGCCCTGCTCCACGCTATCCACGCGCAGCGTGCCAACCTTCATGAACGGGCCCATCAGGGGCTGGGCTATGTCCAGAATCGGGGTGTCAGATACGGGGTGCACCAGTAGCACCTGGTCGTGGTTCGAAACCGCCTCATACGCCTCGTCCGGGGTCTCAAAAAATTCGGGGTTCAGCGGCTCCCAGGCACGCTTAAAACCCTCGATAAAAGCCTCAGACTGGTCAATCAGGTAGACGGAAACCTCCGCGCCCGCCAGGCGCAGAACAACAGGAAGCAGATTCATAACAATCCTTCAAATGAGTGAGAGAATAGCCCCGCACGTGAGTGAACGCACGAGACGCCGGGCGTACGCCCATATGAGGAGGCGCGGGCGACCCAGCCAAGCAGGCCACCCGCGCCCCAACCCCAAACGGGAATAGACTACGACTCCGTCGGAATCATCGTCTGATGAAAATTCAAATAACTACGCGAAGCAGTCGGGCCACGCTGACCCTGGTAACGGTTACCGTACGCACCCGAACCGTACGGATGCTCGGTCGGGCTGCTCAGACGGAAGAAGCACAGCTGACCCACCTTCGAACCCGGCCACAGCATAATCGGCAGGGTGGCCATATTCGACAGTTCCAGCGTCACGTGGCCCGAAAAACCGGGGTCGATAAAACCGGCCGTCGAGTGGGTCAGCAGGCCCAGACGACCCAGCGAGGACTTACCCTCCAGGCGGGCGGCCACGTCATCGGGCAGGGTCACCTTCTCATACGTCGAGCCCAGCACGAACTCACCCGGATGCAGAATAAACGGCTCGTCGGGAGCCACCTCCACTAGACGCGTCAGGTCCTCCTGCGGCTGCGCGGGGTCGATATGCGGGTACTTGTGGTTATCGAACAGACGGAAGAAACGATCAATCCTCACGTCCACACTTGCAGGCTGAATCATCGACTCATCGAACGGATCAAGAACGATGCGTCCATCAGCAATCTCTTGACGAATATCGCGATCTGAAATAAGCACGTTTAAAGGATACCTGGCAGAGCCCGCAGACCGCAGGCTCGAGCCCGGCACGACCCGGGTGGTGCGTCACATTGGGCGGGGTGAAACATTTCACGAACCGGCACGGTACACGCTAGACTGGAGGGGATGCGGCTGTAGCTCAATGGTAGAGCGCACGCTTCCCAAGCCTGATACGCGGGTTCGATTCCCGTCAGCCGCTCTTCCAGAACCTCTCACTGAACGGTGAGGGGTTCTTCTTAAACCACGACGGGAATCGCTTCCAGGCGGAAATACATTCCCTCGCGCGCTCGGGATTTCCGCCTTCCAGCCCGTCAGCCGCTCCAATAGAACGTCACTCTGGATACAAAGGTTTCCGGCCCTGCCGAGAAGTGTCCGGAGTGGCGTTATCAACTTACCTGTCGTAGTTCCGCCGTGAGTCTATTGCTTCCTGTGCTGCGAAAGTAGCGTTCAGTGCTCGTGGAAAGCCGCAGTACACTGAGGCGTGCAGGATAGCTTCCTGAATTTCCTCTTCGGAAATCCCGACATTGAGTGCCGCTCCAACATGAACTTTAAGTTGAGGTTCGCATCCGCCTAATGCAGTCAATACGCCAATGGTTACTAGCTGGCGACTGCGTGCATCCAGACCGGGCCTATCGTAAATATCCCCGAAAGCAAATGCGGCGATGTGGTGTCCTAAAGCAGGGTTTGACGTGGAAAGTGATTCGATAACACTCTGACCAGCGTCTCCATCGATACGGGAGAGAACCTGCAATCCAAGATCACGACGTCGCTGATTATCGACGGAATCAATATCGTACTGATCACTCATTGTGGACGGGAACCTTTCTGATACATTGCTATCTTGAATTCGGTAGCTACCAGCGATAACTGAAGATCCTCTATTCGTTGCCGAAGGATGTCGCGATGCTCCAGCATCAAATCAAGACGCTCCTGAACTGTTTCTGCACCTTGTTCAACCAAGGAGATGTAATGCTGGAGTTGGGTAATCGACATTCCAGAGACCCTCATTCGGGTAATAAAAACCAAACGCCGTACAGCCGCAGCATCGTAAAGCCGATAGCCGGATGCGTCGCGCCCTACTTTCACCAGCCCTGCGCGTTCGTAATAGCGCAGCGCATGTGCGCTGATTCCCAAATACTCGGCAGTGGTAGCGATATCCCACTGAGTGTTCTCGTCATCTCTGATCAGGTCGCGCAATGCCGCAGTATTTAGCCCTCCGGGTGGATCGATCGCGAGCCTAAGGGCTTGCTCTAACCGTTCTTCCAACATGTCAATTACACTAAACCTTTGAGTGCGCTCGAAGGCAAACTGCTATGGTGCTTCACGTTCTATGACCTGGGATAGGTGTGGCTGATGTTGGCAAGGTAGCCGTTCAGGAACGGTACGGTAGCGGTTGGTCAAGTCCTGTGGAGTGGTGTAATCGTTTTGTGTCCTTCGGAGTGGGTTATGCGCTGAGTTGGAGTGGGGGTTCCTCCTGTTGGGTGGGTTGGGGTGTGAGTCGTGATTTGGTGAGGATGTCGAGGCTGAGGTAGCGTCGGCCTTCGGCCCATTCGTCGTTTTGTTCGGCTAGGACGGCTCCGACCAGGCGGATGATGGCCTGGCGGTTGGGGAAGAAGACCTGGTCCGTCCCCCCATAGGAGCGAAGGAAGTGCGTAGCGCGCCTAACCGTAAAGGAAAGCGGTATCGCCCGTAGTGACATCAGGGTGCCCGAAGCGTAGCGAGGGCGGGTCCCCTGCAGGAACGAGGGCGTATGCCGCTTTCCGCTTAACTCATAGAGCTTAACTCGTAGAGACAATTCCCCATGTGCAGGGCGTAAAATCTTCTGTAACGGTTTTCCCCAATCACCTCACTCAAGGATTCCCATGCTCACTTTCCCCACCGTGCCCCTGGTTCTGTGCACGGCCCTCATCGCTCTCACCCTACTCATCAGTGGTATTGCGAAGGCGAAGGACCCGCAGAGCACCGTCACCGGCATCGAAAACCTCGGCCTGCAGAAGATTGCGCCGGCCCGTGCCGTGTCGCTTATCCTGCCGTGGTTCGAGATTGCCCTAGCCGCCGTCCTGTTGCTGTCGCCCGTGCGGCTGCCCGCCGTGATCGCCTCGGGCCTGGCTCTGGTCCTGATGATTTTCTACACGGTGGTGATTGCCCGCGCCCTGGCGACGGGACGCACTGCGGGCTGCAATTGTTTCGGTTCTGAGTCGACGGCCCCGGTCAGTCGCTACACACTTTTCCGCAATCTGTCGCTGCTGGTAGCTGCGGCGGGTACCCATGCGGCGGCCCTGGCCGGCGGCGCAGGTGTGCTCTTCACGCTGTTCTCACTGGATGCCTCCGGCTGGCTCTGGGCGGGCGGGGCCGCCCTCATCGCGGCAACCCTGGAAGCGGTACGCCGCGGCGACGCCCTGGGTGCGGCGGATGAGCGTCCGCAGGTTATCCTGCCCGAGCCGGTGTACGACGAGAACGGCGAGGAGCTGTACGTGCGCATGCCCATCCCGCTGGGCGCCCTCTATCTTGAGGATGGCCGCCGCACGACCATGCGCGAGATTGCGAAGACTCAAGCGCGCGTGCTTGTGTTCGTCTCGGCGACCTGCGGTGGTTGCGTCAAGTTCCTGAAGACTATGCCGCAGTGGCAGGAGCGTCTGCCGCAGGTGGCCCTGCACCCGGTGTACTCCTCCCTGGAGTCGCTGAATAAGTCGCGCAATAACGGTAGTTTTCCCGAGGGCCTGACCCCGCTGATTGACCGTGAGTCGGCGAGCGCGGCGAACTTCGGTTACGGCGTGCCGCTGGCCGTCGTGCTGGGCTCTGACGGCCTGATGGCCGGAGGCCCGGCGGTTGGTCTCGAGGAGGTCGAGGCGCTGATGGGCGATATCGAGGAACAGTTCGCCGAGGCTGCTCGTCTGGCTGAGGAGGAGCGCCAGGAGCAGATGCGTAAGGCGTTTGCAGCGGGTCCGTCGAATGTTGAGGGCGACCACCTCTAAACACGCTCCTATCGTCCAGCCCCTGTAGCGCCTCTGTAGCGCTTCCGATAGCCCCGTCCGGCTCTTACTGCCCTTACCGGCAGGTGCCGGGTGGGGCTATGCTAGTACGTAGCGCACACACCGCTTATATGCCGCGGTCACCTTGCCTGGTGGCGGTTGGCGCATCCTCAACCCTGTCAAAGGAGTATTTATGGCAATGCTGAGTTTCAACGCGCCGGGCGAGCGCGAGAAGTCCCTGTGGCTCGTCAAGAAGGAGACCAACCCGAATCACTCGCAGTGGTACATCGACCGCTTCAAGGCCATGGAGGCCGAGGGCAACGATATGGCCGGTGAGTCCCGCATGGTGAACGCCCTGGCGTCGCGCGGCGCGAAGATTCTGGACGCGGGCTCGGGTCCGGGCCGTGTGGGCAAGCAGCTGCACGCCCTGGGCCACCGCGTGACCGGCGTTGACATTGATCCCGAGCTCATCGAAGAGGCACGCCGCGTCTGCCCGGATGCCACCTGGATTACCGCCGACCTGGTGGATCTGCCGGAGGTGCTGGGCATCGAGGGTGACGCCACCGCGGAGAACGGTTTCGAGCTTCTGGTGTGTGCCGGTAACGTGATGGGTTTCCTCGCCCGTTCGACCCGTAAGCCGGTGGTGGAGAACTTCCGCCGCGTGTTGGCACCGGGCGGCCGTGCGGTGGTGGGTTACGGCTCCGGTCCGGGCCGCGATTACGCGTTCGAGCAGTTCCTGGCCGATGCCCGCGAGGTCGGCCTGAACGTCGATAACACCTACTCCTCGTGGCAGTTGCACCCCTATCAGGAGGGCTCCTCAGAGTTCCTGGTGGCGGTGCTCTCCCGCCCCGAGAACTAGGCTCAGCTTTAAGAGCTAGGCAAGGCTCGCAAAAGGCCCGGTGCCTCCCCCATTGCGGGGTGGGTGCCGGGCCTTTACGCGTCTGCCGAGGGGCGCATCCGCCTAGTGGATCATGTAGATGTTGCGGGCGATCTCTTCGGGCAGGAAGGAGGCCGCGAAGAGGATGACCACGACGATGACCGCGAGGATGGTCAGCAGGCTGGACCGCCAGCCGGGGTGTAGCTCGTTGAAGGTGATGAGGCCCTTGTGTTCCTTGTCCATGCTGATGACGTTGATCTGCTTGTAGATGGTGGTTTTGGCCGAGAGCTTCGACGAAACCTCACGCATGGTTTTGCCGTCCCAGACTCGCCCGTCGAGACGCATGAGCTGCTTGCCGTCCTTGTCGACGGCCCACATGGCGGGGAAGCTGCGGTAGCGGATGCGTCCGGCCATGGTTTTGAGGTTTTGGCCGTAGGCCTTCTTAGGGTAGAGCTTCTCCGCGAAGATGGTGTGGCTGATGTCGGCGCGGGGTACGGCGAACCACCCGAAGGTGCGGGCACGTAGCACGTGGGTCTTGGTGATGACGATAATGGTCGGCTTGAGCACCGAGTAGAGGTTGATGCCGGCGATAGTGCCGATGAGCAGCACAAGAATGGTGTACGGCAGCGCGGGTCGTTTGTAGAAGATGAAGGCGAGCGCGGCGACAAGCACGATGGTGCCGGGGATGGACGCCTCGATGCGCCTGCCGTAGGAGCGCATGCGGGGGTGGAATAGTTCGTGGACTTCGCCGTATTTGGCGGGTACTTCGTGAGCGCGTTCTGCCATACACTCCACTTTAGTGTGTGGTCGTCGTGAATCCTAGCCGGACTACCTGCGTTACCCTGGTTCTATGCGTAATTTTTCTCCTGTGGAACGGGTTCTGGCCCTGTGGATGATCGGTGTTGTGGTGGCGGCCTCGATTGCGGCGGCAGCACTGATTATGACGAATAAGCTGGTGTACGGCCCGACCGGCCAGGTGCGGGAGTATTTCCATGCCCTGCGCGTGGGGAACGGTTCGCATGCGCGCGGCCTGCTGAACGCCCAGATTCCTGCCGGGGATGCGGCACTGCTGGACGGCGAGGCGCTGAAGCGTTCGGTCGCCTCGATGTCGCGGGTGGATTACGAGGTTGTTGAGACGAGCGAGGACGGCCGACAGGCGACGGTGCGCGCGTCCTACACTCTGGACGGGCAGCCGCAGCACACGGATTTCCATCTGCATCACTCGGGTACGCACTGGGGCTTTTTCGACAAGTGGGCTATCGATGGCGATACCCTGCCTACGGTGAAGGTGAATATTCAGGGCGTGGAGGCCGCGACGATTAATAACCGTAAGGTCGCGGTGGACGAGGGCGAGGCGACGTTCCCGGTGTTCTACCCGGGTACGTACGCTGTCTCGTACGATTCGACGGTGTACACGGCTCAGAAGGTGACGGAGACGGTCACGAATAATCAGGGTGAGCACGTGGCGCGCGTCGATTTGAAGCCGAGCGATAACGCGTTGGCTTCGGTTAAGGAGCAGATTAACGACCATCTGCAGAAGTGCGCGGCCCAGAACGCACTGTACCCGACGGGTTGCCCGTTTGAGTACAGCTTCGGCGGCCGCGTGGATTCGACGGTTCAGTGGACCGTTGAGAAGGTCGCGGATCCGCAGGTGAGCGTGAATGCCTCGGGTGTGTGGTCGGTGCAGCCGATGAAGGGCACGGTGAAGGTGTCGTTTACGCAGCTGGATCTGTACACGGGTGCGCGCTCGCGGGTACAGAAGGAGATTCCGTTTACACTGAAGGCCTCGGTGGAGGCGGACGCGAAGGCGGTGCACGTCACCTTCTAAAACCGCTGAGCTGCGCGAGAGCCAGTATGCTCTGAACGCGACATCAGGGTGTCCGAGCGAAGCGAGGACGGGTTCCCCTGTAGGAGCGAAGAGCATACTGGCTCGTAGTTTATAAGGGTTGAGAAAGGGCCGGTGTTATCCGTAGCGACATCAGGGTGCCCGAGCGAAGCGAGGACGGGTGCCCCTGTAGGAGCGAGGATGGCCCGGCCCTTTCGCGTCCCACAATCCTAAAAGTACGAAGGGAACCGGCACTATCCGTAGCGGTATCAGGTCGGCACAACAGAAATAGGGTCAGTATTATCCGTAGCGACATCAGGGTGCCCGAGCGAAGCGAGGACGGGTGCCCCTGTAGGAGCGAGGATAATACTGACCCTTGATTCTTTTATAGATCCCTAGTTGATACCGCGCAGGTCCAGGACGAGTTCGCTTTCGTCTGCCTCGTCACCGGTCACGACGACGGGAATACCCCAGTCCTGCTGGTAGAGGTGGCACGCTGCGTGCTCGGGGATGTCACCATCGGGGGTGCCGTCGCAGGCGGCGGCGCGGGCGGTGATGTGCAGGACTGCCTCGGTAATCTCGGGGTTGAGCACGAGGGTGCGGGTCAGTCCGGTGGAGGTGCCGGCGCCTTCCAGGATGAAGTTCTCGGGGGTGGAGGAGATCTTCAGCTGGGTGGGGTCGCCCCAGCGGGTGTCGAGCTTCTGGCCGGTGGGCACAGTGAATCGTGAGACGAATTCGAGGGTGCCGCCGGTGAGCTTGGTGGAGGGGCGCGCGGTGGTGATAGCGCCTTCGTCAACGTGCTGTGCCTTCGCGGGAATGGAGGCGCGCACGAGCTGGTGCGCGTTGGTTTCCACGATGATGAGGCGCGGGTCCTCGCCGGGTACCTCTTCGACGAGCAGGTCGGAGGGTTCGTCGAGGCCGCGTTCGAGGGTGCCGAGCGTGCCGGTGACCGGGTCCCAGCGGCGGATAGCGCCGTTGTAGGTGTCGGCGACGGCGATGGAGCCGTCGGGCAGTTCGGTCAGGCCGAGGGGGTGCTGCATGCGGGCGGTGTCGGAGTCGCCGTCGACGAAGCCGAAGTCGAACAGGCCCTTGCCGACTGCGGAGGTGACCTGTACGCCGTCCTCGGTGAAGGTGACGTGGCGCAGGCCGCTGGTTTCGGAGCATGCGACCCAGAGGCTGCCGTCGCGTGCTTCGATAATGCCGGAGGGCTGGGCGAACCAGGCTTCGGTGGCGGGGCCGTCGGCGAGACCCTCCACGCCGGAACCGGCGAAGATGCTGAGGGCGCCGGTGACGGGTTCGTAGCCGAAGAGCTGGTGGGTACCTGCCATGGCGATGATGAACTGGCCGGCTTCGCGGGAGTAGACCGCATCCCAGGGAGAGGAGAGCGCAATCTCGGTGGCGGGCACACCGGAGGGGATGTGGTTGGGGTCGCCGGTGACGGCGTTGTCACCGTCGATGACGCGCTGCACGCCGTTGCCTGCGAGGGTGCGTACTTCGCCGGTGCGCAGGTTGAGGGCGCGCAGGCGGTGGTTGACGGTGTCGGCGACGAGCACGTCGTAGCCGAGCTGCTCGCGCAGGTTCTCGGGTACGAGGGCGAGACCGGCGGGTTCGTTGAAGCGTGCTTCGGTGCCGGTGCCGTCGACGTGGCCCTTGACGGGGTGGTTCACGGGGTCGTCGCCGCCGCCGTAGGTGTTGATGACGGTGTTGAGGTCGGCGGCTACCTGCAGGATGCGGTGGCGCGCGCTGTCGGCGACGAGGTAGGTGCGCTCGCGGTTGCCGAAGAGGTTTGCGGGGCCGAATTCGGCGGGCAGTTCGATGGCTTTGCCGGGGAAGGCGTAGGTGCCGGCTGCCTTGGGGCGGGGCACGTAGGGGCCGTCGCCGCGGTGCAGGGTACCCTTCGCTTCGTGTTCGGCGACGAGTTCGCGTACGAGGGAAGTGAGGCCCTGCACGTGGCCTTCGCCGGAGAGGTGGGCGACGATGTAGCCTTCGGGGTCGACGACGACGAGGGTGGGCCATGCGCGGGCGGTGTATGCCTGCCAGGTGGTCAGTTCGGGGTCGTCGAGTACGGGGTGGGTGATGTGGTAGCGGTCGACGGCCGCGGCGAGCGCTACGGGGTCGGCTTCGTGCTCGAACTTGGGGCTGTGCACGCCGACGGTGACGAGCACGTCGGAGAATTCTTCTTCGAGGGGGCGCAGCTCGTCGAGCACGTGCAGGCAGTTGATGCAGCAGAGGGTCCAGAAGTCGAGAATAACGATTTTGCCGCGCAGATCCTGTAGGGTGAGGTTCTTGTCGCCGGTGTTGAGCCAGGCTCGGCCTTCGAGTTCGCTGGCACGCACGCGTACGGTGCGGTTGGTGTTCTCGCTCATGGGTTCTCTCTCCTGTTGGGTGCGCCGTGTGTGGGCGCGATGGTTTGCTGTCCCCATTATGCCAGCGTGGTTGGGGTGGTTCGCCGGGAGTTGAGCTTTGTGACTTGGGGGCTTAACGACCCGTCATATTCCGTCACATTCCACCCTGGTAAGAGCTATCGGGAGCTACCGGGTCCCCCCCCTTCCCCGACCTGAAAGGACGCCGGCAGATATAAATCGGTCCGTGCACATCCAAAACGGATGCGCACGGACCGAGACGCTCGAGGCTTTTTACTTCGTGCCCACAACCGTGCCAAGCTTCTTCGGCTTTACAGGTTTTTGGGGGACGCTCGCGAAACCTTCCACTTGGGCGGGGACTTCGGGGGTTTTCAGCGAGGTAATGATGTCCTCGGATACATCGCCCTGATGGTAGGCAATGTTGGTGTTACCGCTCGCCTTGACTGCGATACGTTCACCGTCCGGCATTACCCTGACCCAGGCCCCATCGGAGTACGTTAGTTCTAGCTCACCGTTAGGCCTCAGACGGCTCCAGTTCCCGTCATGCTGGTGGAAGATGATGTACTCATTGTTCTTCCCCACGACCATAGCAAGCTTGTCTTTTTCTAAGATGTAGGTCTTACCATCGGCGTTTTCGCCCTTCACAACGGCGGGGTCCTTCTCAGCCTCGGCAATTTTTTGGTAGTACGTTTCGTAGTGTTTCCTGGCCTTGTACTGCATCTCGTCAGCCCCTACCGCTGAGGATGCTCCCTGCGTTGTGTCGCTGCTAGCGGTTGCCCTGCCAGAAGCGCTCGAAGTAGGTTTAGATGAGGGGCTAGATGAGCTCTCGCTACGTGCAGAGGGCGAAGCAGAAGACGAGGCGGAGGGTGAAGCGGAGGCGCTTGCCGATGCGGAATCACGG
>NZ_KV810419.1:0-14449 GCF_001812775.1 Rothia sp. HMSC068F09 | reverse complement strand
ATGCGGAATCACGGGAGGCTACGGGGGCCTCCACAGCGGGGGCGCAGGCGGCTAGACCGAGCAGGCTTGCCACGCTTAGAGACAGTACAGCAATAGACTTTTTCACGGCGGATTTCTCTTTCCGTCATGCGTCGCGACATCATCACAACGCTGTGTATGGATGTGGTTGGTAATGCCCAGCTTCGGGCATGCCCACATCCTAGCACCGTTCCCTGGGAAAAGTCTGGGCTCCAGCGGCGCCTCTCCGAACCCGAAATGCCTGGGCAAAATACCGAAGACCGAGAGCACGCGTACGAGAACGCCCCGCACGCATCACGTTCGGATGCGCACGGGGCGAGGTGCCGCGATATTCGAGGCTTCTTATGGATTTTAGTTCGTGACCGAGCTGATCTTCGTCGGCTTCACAGGTTCCTTGGGGACGCCCACGCCGCCTTCCACGGGGGCGGGAAGCTTGGGGGTTTCCAGGGTGTTAATGAGGTCCTTGGGCACATCGCCCTGGTGGTAGGAAATATAGACGGCGCCGCTCCCCTTGACCACGATGCGTTCGCCGTCAGGCTTAATCCTGATCCAGGAACCGTCGGTGTTCACTAGCTCCGCCTCACCGTTGGCCCTTGCACGGCTCCAGCTACCGTCATTCTTGATGCGGATGATGTACTCGTTGTCCTTCCCCGCAACCAAAGTGACCTTGTTCTTTTCTGAGGTGTAGGTCTTACCATCGGCGT
Organism: Rothia sp. HMSC068F09; assembly: GCF_001812775.1. Lineage (NCBI taxonomy): Bacteria > Bacillati > Actinomycetota > Actinomycetes > Micrococcales > Micrococcaceae > Rothia > Rothia sp. HMSC068F09. The sequence goes on along the minus strand of NZ_KV810419.1, from coordinate 13,727 downwards.
TTTCACCCTTCACGACGCTGGGGTCCCCCTCAGCGGCGGGGACTGAACGGGCGTACGCTTTGTAGAGGTTCATGGCGGTCTTCCGCGACTTGGCAGCCCCGTCCTCCTCCGTTGAGTCGCTGCTAGCGGTCTCCTGGGCAGAGGCGCTCGAGGAGGGCTTAGAAGAGCTCTCGCTACTTGCGGATGGGGATTCGCTGGCAGATTGTGAGTCCTCTGCGGAGGGTGAGGCAGAGGGTGAGGCGGAGGCGCTTGCCGATGCGGAATCACGGGAGGCTACGGGGGCCTTCACCGCGGGGGCGCAGGCGGCCAGGCCGAGCAGGCTTGCCAGGCTTAGAGACAATACAGCAATAGACTTCTTCACGGAGACATTCTCTTTCCGTCAAGCGTCGTAACCCGGTCACGACGCCGTGTATGGGTGTAGCTGACGTGCCCTGTCTGGGGCACGGCATCATCCTAGCACCGTTCCCTGGGAAAAGTCTGGGCTCCGGCGGCGCTCTCTAAACCCGAAATACCGGGGAAAAATACCGGAAGCCGAGAGCGCGTACGAGAACGCCCCGCACGCATCCACGGGGATACGTGCGGGGCGAACAGGTCTAGTCAGTCACCGGTTATGGCGATGGGTGCTACTAGTTCGTTGCCACGCTGCTCGGCTTAACGGGGGTCTTCGGAGCGGGGAGATCTCCCACCTGAGCCGGGGTCTTGGGCACCTCCAGGGACTGGTAGTCAGTCGAAACCTCGAAGGTCTTGATATTCACGATGGAAGTTGCGCCGTTCTCATCAACATGGGCCACTTCACCATTGGCCTTGAAGAGGCCCCAGGAGCCCTTCGCGTCCACAGTGACAACCTCGCCCTCGGGGGTCACGCGTAGCCAGCTGCCGTCGCCCTTAATGGCGATGTAGTTACCGTTCTTGGCCTCGACAACAGCGACGCTTCCGTCAGAGGCGGTGTACACGTTGCCATCGGCATTCGTAGTCTTCTTGGCGCTCGGGTCCTTCTTAGCCTCTTCGACAGCTTCCTTGTAGGTCTGGTAGACCTTCGGGCCGTAGCTGCTATCGGTGGCGCCATTGGGCATGGCGGGATTAGCCGACGAACCGCTCGCCTGGGTCTCGGATCCCTTGGCGGAAGCGCTCGAAGTAGACTCGGCCTTAGCGGAGGCACTGGAGGCGCTAGTGGACTCGGCCTTAGCGGAAGCGCTGGAGGAGCTCGAGCTATTCGCGCTTGCAGAGGCGCTTGCAGAGGCGGTAGCGGAGGCAGATACGCTGGAGGTTGCGCTCTGGCTGCTATCCGGGTTCTTCGGGGAGGACCCACAGGCGGCCAGGCCGAGCAGGCCTGCTAGGCTCAGAGACAGTACAGCAATAGACTTCTTCACGGCGGATTTCTCTTTCCGTCATGCGTCGCGACATCATCACGACGCTGTGTATAAACGTGGTTGGTGACACCCGTTTTTGGGCGCGTCCATATCTTAGCACCGTTACCTGGGAAGATTCTGACCCTCATTCTTCCCTTGAACGTAGAAATACCCCGAACGCATCACATTCGGATACGCGCGGGGTATCGAATCCCAGACTCGGGAAGCTATTTCTGTTTACTTCTTCATGGAGTCTGCGACCTCGGAGAACTTACCGATTTTAGTTGCCTTGACAGGAGTTACAGGGGTGCCGTTGAAGCCATCGATACGGCCGGGGGCCTTCGGGGTCTTGATGGCTGACACGTCGGTGCCCTCTTCGAGGGTCTTGGTGTTCATGATGGCGCCGGTGCCGTCCGCCTTAACGACGGTGTAAAGGTTATCCTTAGAGTTGGCCACGGCCCAAGAACCATCCTTGTCCACGAAAACGGTGACTCCATCGGAGCTCATGCTGGTCCACTCACCGTCGCTCATGATGCCGATAACGGTGCCGTCCTTGCCTTCGACGTAGGCAACCTCATCGTTGTAGTATGCGGTTCCGTCGCTACTTTCGGTCTTCTTCACTCCGGGCTTCTCCTGGAATTTCTTCACGAATTCCTTAGCAGCACTGTAGCTTGTCTCGTCCGACTGCTGGGAGTCATCCCCTGCGCCCTTAGATGCTTCCGTGGCGCCGGAGGAATCTGCCGAGGAAGTCTGGGTGCTCTTAGCTGCAGCCTTGGTGGTTTCCGCCGCCGAGGGGCTGGGGGACTGGGCGGCCGCCGAGGGGCTTGCAGAGGCGGTCGCGGATGCAGATGCCGACGCACTTGCGGAACCGCTGGGGGCGGACACTTTGTAACCGCCGCAGGCCACGAGGCCGAGGGCTCCTGCGATGGTCAGGGACAGAACAGCAATGGACTTCTTCATCGTGGTTTCTCTTTTCTGTATGCGCCGCTCTGCGACGGCGCAGTGCGTAGTGTGGCTGTGGTGTACACCAGCGTATCCGGGATACGCCCCCATGCTAACACCGAGACCTGAAAACTCCCTGAAATACTGCGCTTCAGGTGGAGGCCCCTACTCGCACGGGCCCGCTGAGGGCATCCGAAGATACGAAGAAGCCCCGCGCACATCGTCTTGGATGCGCACGGGGCGTCTTCGCTAGTCAGGCGGGCCGTCACGCTCGCGGAGCGTGACTAGCCGCTGTCAGCTCTTTACAGCTTACTTGGGCTGTGCGGGCTTGACGGGATCGACCTTCGCCTTAGCGGGCTTGGTGGGAACCTTCGGAGCCTGCAGCTGAGACTTCTCGCCGCCCATAATGGAGGTTACCTCACCGGAAGCGTCCACGGTTGCCTGCACGCCGGCGTTGGTCTGGATGCTCCAGGAGCCATCAGCCTGCACAGAAACCTGACCCTCTGCATCCTGGCGGCTCCAGGAACCGTCAGCCTGAACAGCAATCTGGGTGTTGGTGGCGTCGTCCTGAACGGTCCAGCTGCCGTCCTCGGAAACCTCGGAACCGCTCACGGAGGTGTTGCCCTTAGAATCCTTGGACTCTGCCTTGGTGTTGCCCTTGTCGTCAGCCTCGGTCTTGGAGGCGTTGCCCGCGGAGTCCTTAGCGTCGACGGTAACCTTGCCGTCCTTATCGACCTTCACGTCTGCGGAGTTACCCTCGCCGTCCTTGGCCTTGACATCAACGTTACCGTTGGCGTCAACGCTCACGTTAGCGGTTGCCGATGCCGATGCGGAGGAGGATGCCTTAGCCGAGGAGCTGGAGGTAGCCTTAGCCGATGCGCTAGGCGATGCGGTAGCCGAAGAGCTTGCGGTGGTGTTCGAGGAGGACTGCGAGCCACATGCGCTCAGACCCAGTGCGCCTGCGAGGGCGATGGACAGAACGGCGGCGGTCTTCTTCGCTGCGGGGGTAATTGCCATTGTTTTCTCCTAGTGGTTGTTTAACACAGGCGGTTGGCAGGGTGAGGTGTTCAGGAAGATTCCACAATATTCGTAAAGAATATTTGAACGTTTATCGGCTAGCCAACCATTTTAATTCTATCGAGAGTTGGGGATTTGACCTATTCAGTGCACAGAGGGTCAAGTCAGGTTTAAGAGCGGGGTACGACCGGCTGTACGGGGTTCACGGTGGCCCCAGCGGGCTTGGCGGGAACGACGGGCACCTGGGTTGTGCCCTGGCCGGTCTGCTTCCAGGTGCCGTCGGCGCTCACCTCAACAACGCTACCCTGGCTGGTCTGCTCCCACGAGCCGTCCGACTTCACCTCAACGGTACCGTTCTGGCCAACGCGTTCCCAGGAACCGTCAGCATTTACCTCAATGACGTCGCCGTTGGGTGCGTGGTAGCTCCAACCGCCATCGCTCTCAATCTCAATGAGGGTGTAACCGTTAGCCGCGCTGATGGTCCCGCTGGCGGTAGCGGTGTTGCCGGTGGTGCCAGAGTTACCGCTATTACCCCTTGAGGATGCGCTCTCCCCTGCCTTCTCATCCACCTTCGCGGAAGATCCGGAGTTACCCGAGCCGCCGTTGACGGTAGCGTTACCGCTGGCATCTGCGGTGACACCGGTGCCGTCGGCGCCGTTGACGGTGATGCTTCCGTCGGCGCCCGTGGTAACGCCGGTGCCGTCCGCACCGGTGACGGTCACGGTTCCGGTGCTCTGGGTGCTACCGGCGGATGCGGTGGGGCTGGCGGTAGGGCTGGCCTTGACGGTCACCTTGCCGTTGCCCGCATTGACCGCGGCATCTGCCGTGTTGCTTGCCATTGCGGTGGCAGTTGCGGTGGTGGTGTTCGAGGTGTTCTGGGTGCCGCATGCGCTCAGGCCGAGAGCGGCAATAGCGGCCAGGGAAAGGGCGGCCGCGCCGGTTCGAAGGCCGCGGCGAGCGCCTGCGGGGTGATTGTCAGTGCGATGCTGATTGTGTCGTGCCATGTGGGGTCTCCTCTGCGAGGCCCCGCGGGGTGCGGGGTGTATGGGGTGTATGGTCGGTGGCAGTTCGAAGAACCCTTCATCGCTCGTCGATGCGGTATTCTCCGTTCCGTTGGTATAAGCCTAAAGTGTGAGTCTAAGACTGAGCTTTAGTTAGCTGTGTTTAAGCTGTGTCACTCACCCTCTGCATAAGTATTTTTCCCAGAGCTCCTTGAAATTCGCGTATTTTCGCTCAGCTCATGCATAGCTTTTATATGTTATGAATAAAATTTCTTAAATTTTTCTGTGTGTCCCGCAAGGATCTCCCCGAAAAACACCCTGACACACAAAGAAGGCCCCCACCTGATGGTGGGGGCCTTCTGCAGATTCAAAGTCTCAAGAATTACTTCTTAGCGACTGCTGCCTTCAGCTTGGAGCCTGCGGTCAGCTTCACGCCGTGACCGGCGGGAATCTGAATGGTTTCGCCGGTCTGCGGGTTACGGCCGGTGCGAGCTGCACGGTCGGTACGCTCAATTGCCAGCCAACCGGGGATGGTGATCTTCTCGCCCTTGGAGACGGAAGACTCGAAAACCTGGAACACTGCGTCGAGGACTGCGTTCACGGTTGCCTGGCTCTTGCCAGACTTCTCTGCAACCTCTGCAACGAGTTCGGTACGGTTCTTAGCCATTAGGGTGCCCCTTCCAGAGACTTAAAAGGTTTGAGTCTAAAGCGAGTGACCGTCGGTAACGACGGAAAACCGTTTAGGAACTAAAATACCAGATTTACCAGCTGGACTTGGTGATGCCGGGCAGCTCGCCGCGGTGTGCCATCTCGCGGAAGCGCACGCGGGAAATGCCGAACTTCTGGAAGGTGCCGCGGGGACGACCGTCAATCTGGTCGCGGTTACGCACGCGCACGGGGGAAGCGTTGCGGGGCAGCTTCTGCAGTGCCACGCGTGCTGCTTCGCGCTCCTCGGGGGTAGCGTTCTCGTCGATCAGGGTCTTCTTCAGCGCGATACGCTTCTCGTTGTAGCGAGCGACGATGACCTTGCGCTGCTCGTTGCGAGCGATCTTGGACTTCTTAGCCATTCTTAGCGCTCCTCTCGGAAGTCAACGTGCTTGCGGACGACGGGGTCGTACTTCTTCAGCACCATGCGGTCGGGGTTGTTGCGGCGGTTCTTACGGGTCACGTAGGTGTAACCGGTGCCAGCAGTGGACTTGAGCTTGATGATAGGACGGAGGTCCTTAGCCTTGGATGCCATTTACTAGATCTTCTCCCCGCGTGCGATGATTTCTGCAACAACAGCATCGATGCCACGAGCATCGATCACCTTGATGCCCTTAGCGGACACGTTCAGGGTTACCTTACGACGCAGCGAAGGAACCCAGTAGGTCTTCTTCTGTACGTTCGGGTCGAATCGACGCTTGTTGCGGCGATGCGAGTGCGAAATGCTGTGTCCAAAGCCGGGAACAGCTCCGGTCACCTGGCAGACTGCTGCCATGTTTCACTCCTTTATTGATTGACTTTTATGACGGTACGCAGTCGATGTTACTCGTGAGCGTCCCGCCACCAATGTAGAAGCACCGGGTTATTCGCCGGGCTAGAGTGTTTGAGATCGTCGCGTGGGTGAGAGGCCACGCATCGATCCCCGCCGCGGGAAAAACGGTGAAGCTTATTAGTGTCGAGAGGCGTTTCCACCACTACGAACAGCGTTAAATTCTAGGTAAACACGGGGGTTCTCGCAAGCTTGCGCGCCGGTATTTACCGTTAAATCCCGCGGAATCTCGGTGTTCTGAGCCGGATGCACCACCTGCGCGAGGGAGTGCGCATTCCGAGGGAGCATGCATGACACGCTACGCCAAACATACCTATCCATTCTAGCAAAATCAGGTATTTTTGCAAGTCCAGATGTTTTTAAGGGATTCTTTAACGCCCCTAGTCAGGCGTTAATTCGCGATTTTAAGAACGGGCGTTCTTTATGTGACCCGCGATAAATTACACCGTTGAAATTCATGTTGTGAGATTAACAGCTTAAGCCGGATTTAAGCCTTAAACAGCCCCGCACCACCGATTCTTGCGGTGTGCGCAGGGCTGTTAAACAGGCTTAAACACGCGTTTAAAGAGCTTTTAACTCTCGTTTTAACGCTTCTGCCCCGGTTTTAAAGGGCGGTTTAGGGGTTCGCAACGGTACGAGTAACGGCGGATTTACCGGTCCAGTTACGGCGTAGATGCGGGCACAAATACGGTACAGATACAGCACAGGGCGCTCCCCCGGCCTACAGTTTTACGCCGTACCGTGAGCCACCGCGCCCCTAGTTCTTCAGCCTAGTTCTTAAGACTTGCCGCGGGGACCCACTCCGGGTACTTGGGGGTCACACCGTCGCCGGAGCTCGTACCCTTCAGGCGGCGACCAATCCACGGCAGGGCAAACTCGCGGACCCAGCGTGCCTCCTGTCCGACCTTCTCACGGGCGGTCAGCTGCACCTCCGGGGGTAGCACCGATTCAGTCACCACGCCGGGCAGGCCCAGCTGCGCCAGCACGCGGGATGCGAAGCGTTCGTGGCCGAGATCGTTCATGTGCAGGCGGTCATCAGCCCACAGTCGCCAGTCAAGAAAGTCGGTCCAGCGCCAGTAGTCGATAATATGCGCACCGTGGTCTTCGGCAATGCCACGCAGCAGCTCATTGTAGGTGGCGGTGCGGCCACGGGTGCGGGCGAAGGGTCCCTGACCCTGCACATCCAGGCCCGTAATGGTCAGAATCGTGATGTCCTGGGCGCGCATGGCGGCGAAGGCTTCGTCGACGCGTGTCATGAGCTGGTCAATATCAACGTTGGGGCGCATAATATCGTTGCCGCCACCGTAGAACGTAACAATGTTGGGGCAGAGGTCGAGGGCTCGAGGCAACTGTTCATCCAGGATGGGGCCGAGCAGGCGTCCGCGGATAGCAAGGTTTGCGTACTGTGCCTGCGGGTCTACTGCGCCGAGACCTTCGGCGACGCGGTCTGCCCAGCCTCGTAGGTTGTTGGGGCGGCGGCGGTCAACGTCGCCCACGCCCTCGGTAAAAGAGTCACCGATTGCTACGTATCGTACCGATTCGCCGTTGAGCTTGCCGTTGGAATCAAGGAGCGGGGTCGTCATTGTGTTCTTCTTTCCGGGCCTTATGAAGAATGACCCTTCTATGTAATAAGCCGGCACACCCGTACGGTGTACCGGCCTCATCGCTTAGTGCGTCCTGTTATCCAGTATCCCACGATGGGGGGCGGGAATCCCAGATTTTGTTGTCTTCACCTTCCCCTCCGCCGCGATTTATTCAGGTATGGATGCGCCCCGCGGATGCGGAACGACCACGACGCTACCGTCATCGAAGGGATCGGTGACCTCGGCCTTTAGCCCGAAAATCTCGTCGAGGTTGGGGCGGGTCAGCACGGTGCCGGCCTCACCCTGAGCGACGATAGACCCCTCCTTCATGGCGACCAGGTAGTCGGCCACGCGGGCGGCCAGGTTTAGTTCATGGAGGACCATAATCATGGTCGTTCCGCGCTCCTCATTAAGTTCGGCAAGCAGGTCGAGCAGTTCCACCTGGTGCGCCAGGTCAAGATAGGTGGTGGGCTCGTCGAGTAGCAGAATATCGGTTTCCTGGGCGAGCGCCATGGCAATCCAGACGCGCTGACGCTGACCGCCGGAGAGCTCGGTGACCTGACGCTCCGCCAGAGACATGGTATCGGTGGCTTCCAACGCCCAGGCAACCGCCTCGTCGTCTTCGGCGCTATTGCGTTTGAAGAGGCCCTGGTAGGGGTAGCGGCCGCGCGAGACGAGGTCGGCTACGGTAATTCCTTCGGGAGCGATGGGATGCTGGGGCATCAGCCCGACCATGCGGGCAAATCCCTTCATGGAGTACTCGTGGGTGGATTTGCCGTCAAGGGTGAAGTCGCCGTTAAGCGGCTTGAGCAGTCGGGAGACACCACGTAGCAGGGTGGATTTGCCGCAACCGTTGGGACCGATAATCGCGGTAATCTTGCCCTTCGGGAACTCGAGGGAGAGGTCTTTGACGATGGTCTTCTCGCCGTATCCGAGGCTAACGTTCTCCACTCTGAGGGTGCGTTCGGTGATTTCCTTCATCGAGTTCTTTCTGCCATATCCGCGGTCTACACACTTAGATTAGCCTAAGCAAGTTCCAAGTTAGTCTATCCTGACCATTCGTTCAAGCGCAGGCGGTTTTCGCGCGGTTTATGACGTTAAAATGCAGAGTCCCCCGACCCGCTGAACGGTTCGGGGGACTCCACAAGGCGCGGGATACTCTAGGGCCGAGGCTAGAGGTTGACCCGGCCTCCCACGAGCCAGCCACCTTCTGCAGCACGTTGGAAGACGGTCTGGGCCATAGTACGGCCATAGGTCTTACTCACGTGGTTATCGTCCAGGTACACGTAGATATTGCCGATTACGGCGCTACAGGTCCCGTCGGGGCAGTAGACATCCTTCAGATCCACCATGACAGCACCCTGGTTGCGGTACTTGTCGAAGACTTCCTTTGCGGGGTTCTCGGCGGCGTACTTCTCGCTGGCCGGACGAGCGCAGGAGCTCTTGTCGCTTCCAGCCTTCTGACCGCACTCGTAGATGTTGAACTCGAAGCGCGGGTTATCGCGCAGACCGATAACCTGGATACCCGCCTCGGTGAGGCGACGGACCGTCTCGTCCAGAGCGGGATCGATCTTCTCCTCGTTGGAACGGGCCTGGGCCGCGGTAGCAACCAGAACCACGGTCTGAGGCTTACGCTTGAGGATTTCCTCGGTCAGCTTGGAGTTGAACTCCGAGCATTCGTGAGTGGCAGTCACGGCACTCGTCGGGTACTGGCAACCACCGAGCAGGTAGGCCTGCAGGTTGGTCTTGGTCTGTTCCGCAATGGGCTTGAAAACGCTGAGAGCCTGCTCTGCGTGGGAGTTACCCACAACCATGGTCAGCGGCGCATCGTCCGCTCCGCTCTTCTGCAGGCTGCAGTAGCTAGCGAGCGCAGCGTCGGAGGGCGCGAAGGCGCCGGTGCAGGTATCGCTGAGCGATTCGTATTGCGCCTTCACATCGCCGCCGGTGGGGATCGGATTATCGATGAGGCCCTGCTGTGCTCCGCCGATAGCGCGCGCGCCCGGATAATTATCGTTGACGGTCTGAACCTGCAACTCGGCGTTGCGGGTGGACTCGGTGTTCTGCGAGGTTAGCCAGGCCTGCGCGATGAGCAGAGGACCGCCGGCCACGAGGAAAATAGCCAGCAGGAAAGCCACCTGGTCGGCCCAGGTTTTCACGGAGAAGACGGTCTTGAAACGCATCTTCATCATGAGCCAGGGAACGAAGGGGTCCTTACGGTAGCGCAGCGGCTTCTCCACGTAGCGGATGAGCAGCCAGGCCAGGCCGATAGAGACCAGGATAATAACCGCGCCCTCGATAAAGTTCACGCGAGAGGTGCCCACAGCCGTGCTGTAGAGAATCAGGATGGGCCAGTGGACCAGGTACAGGGCGTAGGAAATGTTGCCGAGGCTCTGCAGGGGTGCCGAGGAGAGCAGGCGGTCCACGCCCCAGCGGCTATTGGTGCTGCCGGCCATGATGACGAGCGCGCCGGAGAGCACGGGCCAAAGAGCCAGGTAGCCGGGGAAGGCTCGCTCAACCGGCAGGATGGCGCCGCAGGTAACCAGGCCGACGATACCGATCCAGCCCATCACGACGCGTGCGCGTTCGGGCGCCTTCCATTTGAGGGTGAGCATAGCGAGCAGGGTGCCGATAGCAAATTCCCAGAGACGGGTGCGGGTATCGAAGTAGGCAAAACCCTGGTTGCTATTGGTCTCAACGATGGAGAACGTCAGGGAGGCAACAAAGACCGTGTTGAAGACGAAGACCGCGGTCGTGAAGAGGTTCCCACGGTATCGGTGCACAAAATAGGCGACGGCGGCAAAAAGCAGGGGCCAAATAATGAAGATCTGCCCCTGGATGGAAAGCGACCAGAAGTGCTGGAAGGGTGACTTCGCGGCGGCGTTCTGGGCGTAGTAATCCACGGAGCTAAACGCCAGGTTCCAGTTCTGGTAGTAGAAAAGGGAGCTCGTGGCGTCCTGCATCATCTGCGACCAGCGGCTGGGCGCAAGCACAAAGAATGAGGCGATTGTTGTGCTGGCGATAACGACAGTCGCCACGGGCAGCAGGCGCTGGAAGACGTGCAACCAGTAGTTGAAGAGTTTAAGGGGCTTGCCTTCGTTGATCTTGCGCATGAAGGAGAGCGAGAGCAGGAAGGCGGAGATGAAGAGGAAGACGTCCACACCGCCGGAGACCCTGCCGAACCAGACGTGGTAGAGCACGACGAGTAGCACCGCGAAGGCTCGCAGGCCCTGGATTTCGGGGCGGAACCCTCGCGATTCGATGAATTCTTCGAGGGGGTAGTCGCCGGCTTCGCGCGGGCGGATGCTGCGCGGGGTGGAGGGGCGGGTTCCCTGCGGCGCGGGGGCCTGCGAGGTTCCGGAGGTCTCAGACATACATGTTCCTCGGATGGGTTGTGGATGTGCGGGTGCGGGTCCCTAGACGCTGTGGACACTCGCTACAACAAAATCCTGATATGCCCGAGGGTGGTCGGTGCAAATCAGGATCGTGAGAGCCTCCTACCGGATTCGAACCGGTGACCCTCTGTTTACAAGACAGATGCTCTGGCCAACTGAGCTAAGGAGGCAACCCGTCCAGTGTACCCTATTCCCCTGCCTCGGTTCCGCTTAGCCGTCCTTATCTCAGGCCGGTCTCACGGGCCGATGGTCCGACCTTCACCGGTGTCTCATTGAAACTCCGCATCACGCATAGTTCTCGAGAGCGGTTAAAGACCGGGGGCCCGGCAACCGTTGCCGGTTGCCGGACCCACCGAGGGTACATTACTTCTTCTTGGCCTCAATCTTGCTCTTGAGGAAAGCGCTGAAGTCGTTGCTGGTGTACTGGTCACCGTCTACGAAGACGGTGGGGGTACCCTGAATACCGTTGCTTGCGGATTCGGCGTTAACCACGTCCACAAGGGGACGCCACTTGTCTTCGTTCATGTCGGAGCCAATGGAAGCACCGTACTTGGATGCGATATCGGCGATCTGCTGGTTGTTCATGTCGCCGGTGCCCTGGTGTGAGAAGATCTCACGCTGGTAGTTCAGGAAGTTGCTGGTGCTCACCTGGTTTGCCACAGAGTATGCAGCTGCCGCGTTACGTGCGGAGTATGCGGTGGGCGAGGAACGGTCCAGGAAGGTTAGGTTGCGGATTTCCAGGGTGATAGTGCCGTCTTCGACGAGCTTCTGGATTTCTTCACCGTACTTAGTCTCAAACTCTGCACAGTGCACGCAGTTGTAGTCCTGGAAGATGGTCACGCGCACGGGCTGACCGTTCTTGGCGGCCTCTTCAGCCGTCTGCACGCCCGGGGGCAGGGTGTTGACGGCTGCCGCGGTTCCGTTGACCATGGGGGTCACGGAGGAGGTTGAGGTGGCCAGCTGCTTGAAGTCGCGGGTCTCCTGGGTGGAGGAGTTTTTGACGATTCCGTCCTTGGTCAGCACGATACCGCCGTATTCGTTGGCGCTGGCGGGTACGGGGCCGCTCTCCGCAATCTTGTTGTTCTTGTTACCGTTGACTACGACGAAGCCGATGATACCTACGATAACGAGGACCACGGCGAGTACGCCGAGCTGGAGCCAGCGGCGGCTTGCCTTGCTGGGGCTCTTTTTAGCCTGCTGCGCCGCAATCTGACGGGCTTTTTCGCGGGCGTCGGTCGACATGCCTGCTCCTTTGGTTGGGAATATGGGTTGGCGGTTCATCCACTTCTTCTAGCCTACTCGGTGGGAGTATGCTTCTGCCCGATAAAGATTCAGGTGCCCCTGTGCTCTTCCAAGCTGGGCAGGTCTGTATCTCTACCGGGCGTTCTAGAGCTCAGCTTCCTGCCGCGTATAGCAGCTGAAAGTCATGTCGAGCAGTTCCTATCTCGAGGACAGGTTCTGTCTTATCTCTAGTGTGGACGTACCGCGCTACCCGTCTAGCCTACCGAATGGGTGCCTTATCGGCTAGTTAATACCCTGTCTAAGAAGCTGTGAATCGTGTTCTCACGCTCTCAGCATATTTTCTCTGTAAACTTTTGTAGCATTAGGAAGTGCCCCTCCCCACTACATGGGCCGCAAGGCTCCCATCCGGTTCGGCTCACTACCGCTAGGGGATGTTGTAGACTTCTACTCCCCCAATGAACGGACGGGTGTCAAAGTTCCCCTTCCACTCCACGCTCAGGCCGTGCTTCTCCAGTACAGGGATAATCGTATCCTTCATGAGCTCTACGGAGAGCTTCTTGTGAAGGGCACTGATCTCTTCCTTCTGCGCATCACTCAGCGCATTCCATTCATTTTCGTCCCTGGGGTAGGCGAGGAACGAACCGAACCCGACGTAGGTGCCGCCGCTCTCTGCGAGGCTTTCGGCGTCCTGCTGGTGGAAGTAGATGTACCCCTTCCATTCACGGCTATTGTCGATTTCATCCCAGATTTCTGCGGATGCGCAAGTACCGCAGCAGGTGAAGTTCTGCCGTGCGATAACCCCTTCTTCTTCCAGTGCTGCGAAGGCACGGTTAAGGTTCGAGTTCTTCTGCATCTCGGGGGTAATACCCAGCTCAGCGGCGAATGCACGACGACGCTTGATGAGCTCTTCCACGTAGCCCTCTACACGCTTTTCCCAGAGCTTGCTGTCTTCATTCTGCCCATCGTATTCCAATCCGAGTACGTCCATCACATTATCGGTGATGGTTTCTACGTACAGACCGGTATCGGATTCGCCCATGAACAGGAGGGGCCAGATGGGCCAGAGCAGCTCGGCTTCGTCTTCTTCGTTCAGTCCCCATTCTTTGGGGAGGGGCGGGTCGAGGCGCTCTTCGCTCCAGCGTTCGTAGATGCTCTTCTCATCAGCCATGACGGTTGCTCCTTTGCGTATTCTCCACTCATTCGGTAGAGGTATGGACTGCTCTTGTTGTTAAGGTATCAAGACTTTCTCTACCGTGCCCTCTACCTCGTCATTCGGACGAATCTATGACAGCTTCCAGAGGTTCCCTGTACCGCCTAAGACCTGTCTCCTAGACTCCAGCCATGCTCCTCAGCTTCTTTGCTTGAAGGAGCAATCTTTCGCTCTAAGAGTTTTTGGGTACACAAAAAGAGGGGAAGACCTCTAAGGTCTTCCCCTCTTGAATAAAAAACCCGCGGCGACCTACTCTCCCACACCCACAAAAGTGCAGTACCATCGGCGCAAAGAGTCTTAGCTTCTGGGTTCGGAATGGAACCAGGCGTTTCCCTCTTGCTATAACCACGGAAAATCTAGCGAATAACTTCGTTACTCAAAATTTCCGAATAAAAAGCCTCAGCCTCCCGAAGGAAGCCCAGGGTTATTATCCAAAAACCATACAGTGAACGCAAAC
>NZ_KV810418.1:103605-104757 GCF_001812775.1 Rothia sp. HMSC068F09 | reverse complement strand
GTTCTTGTAGACGTTGGGGTTGTTTTCGCCCTGACCAGAGCCAAGGTTGTAGGACTGTTTCAATACGGGGGCTTGGATATTGGTGTTAGCGAATTGGTCCTCGATTTCTTGGAGCATTTCTTCGGCGGTGGGTCCTTTGGGGGTTTCTTTGGGGTTGGTGGGGGTGAGGGTTTTGGTGTCGTTGGGTTGGCAGAACTTCGATAATGCTACGTTGCCCCTTGAGCGAGTATTCTTTACAGCGATTCCATCCTCCAGTGTATATTCTGAGTATTCTTGTTTTCCGGGACGGTAATCTTCTGTATAACATGTATTATTTCCGTCAAGTGGGGCATAATAATCAAGGCCGGCACTGTCTTTCATAACCTTGTGAGTTTGACGTATTTCATCAACCCAATTGTGGTAGGAAGCACCTATTGGTTTCGCAGAATCGTTATTATCTGACGGTATATCATCCTGTTTTCTTTGGTCGTTTGAGCTATTTCCACCGTGGCGCTGTCTAGAATTACCAGGAACCTTTACACAATGTCCGTTAGAATCTTTGGCTGTGCACTCTATGCTCAATGCAGATGAATTGTCAATTACTGAAAAAGTTGTTGCCAATATAAGGCAAGTAAAGATTCGTACATAATGAGATGTATTCATTTTTACAATTCCTCTTCCGTCTTGCTGCCAGTAATTTTCCAATATCCGTCAGAGTAGGTGAAGAGGAAGTAGAAAGTATCGTCACTGGTATCAGTATTGGCCTGCATATCAAGGTGGCCATTAGACTCCACGTACATGACAGTGCTCCAGAATCGGCGATGCAACATACGGTACTTTTTCTTTTCCTCATCGTAGATGAGTGGACCTTCTGGTTGATAGGCATCTAGGCCGTCGACAGTCCATCCGCCGCTTTTGTAAAGATTCTCAATGAACTGGTAGAACTCATATTCTTCAGCATCTTTCGTGATGTACCTGAATGCGTATGAGCAGTCGCCGGTCTGAATGCCATAGTTATGGGCGGCAAGCCAGTCCTTCATCATTCGGTATAGGCCTTGTTCCGTTTCCGGGTACTGCTGTGGCTCTGCTTTCGGTCGAGGAACATTCTGAGCAGGCCCATACTCGTCCGCCTTACGGTACTCACCATCGGGGGCTTTCGAGCCGCCCGAGTAG
>NZ_KV810418.1:0-103505 GCF_001812775.1 Rothia sp. HMSC068F09 | reverse complement strand
CGCCTCGGTAGCCGAAGCCGAGGCCGAAGCAGTCTCACTCGGTGCGGTGGAGGCGGCGGCTGCCGCCTCGTTATTTGCCTGCTGACCGCATGCCGCGAGCAGGCTGGCCAGACTGAAGAGTGCGCCGCCGCTCAGCAGTGCGCGGCGAGTCAAAACGGATTCAGGTCCCATTGGGTGCTCCAATCGTCGGTGATGGTGTGTATGTGCTAGTCGAGAAGCTTTCTTTAGATACATCAACGTATCCAAAAGCGACCAGACAAGGTTTCCTACGCTATCAACGCACCGGCGCATCACTATGAGTCCCAGAACCACCCTACAGGAAATTTAGCCATGTTTGCACTCTTTTGCGGTTTATGACAGTCAAAAAACCGCAATACATTATTTTCGCTATCAAACAACATTTGCCTACCGCAACGATGCCTATACTCTTACGGCAACGAAGCCACTTCCGTCAGGCCATCACATCGCCAAAATGCAGGGCCCTACTCCCCCGGCGGGTCCGCCGCGTCCTGACTCAGACGGCGAGCGCGTACATGTCGCGGAGGGCCTCTTCTGCCTCGTCGAGGGCGTATCCGCTCTGGCAGAGCGCGTCACAGCCGTTACCGTAGCGGAGGCCGGCGAGGAACTCGCGGTCGGTGACTTCAGGCAGATGTTCCATGAGGTATTCGCCGTTGTCGGTAAAGAAGTCGTCGATGTTGGCGGCGTCCTGGCCGGAGCAGAAGGTGCGGAAGTCTTCATCGCTGTAGTAGCCATCCGTGTACATGGGTTTCTCCTTTGGTCGTTCGATGGAGGAATGAGAACGCGTCGTTGTTCTCTACCACCAAAGGTACGGGGCACCCCTGACAAGATAAGGGGCTGTACCGCCCACGCCGGAGAAAATACACAAAAAATATTGTGTGACGAGGGGTTTTCTGGAGGTGCACTCCCCCGCCAAACTCCCCCGCCGTGCGGAAGATTAGGTGCGGACGGGCTTGCCTCCTGTGTGCAGTTGCCCCCCCTCCCATACACCGGACGGAAATTCAGTCATGGGTTACGGACTTCGATCATGGGTTAGTGACTTTGAGCTGGGGTTTTAACCCTCACCAAAGTCACTAACTCATTGCCAAAATCGGCACCGGGCAGAGGAGCTGCCCAGCAGCGTAGATCTGTGCCGATACCGGCCCTCCCCCACAAACGGCGAGAAGCCACATGTGTTTCGAGCAGCCACCAAAGAAGTGGCTTTTCGAAACACATGTGGCTTCTGGGCGGATTACCGCAGGCTACCGCCGGTTACAGCACGTCACCGCGGGTTATTCTCCGCCAAGGAACGGCATGAAGCGGACGATGTGCTTCTCCAGCTTCTGCTTCACGCGCTTCGCCTTGGTTGCTGCGTCTTCGGTTTTCGCACCGCCGAGCTTGCCGCCGAAGAGCGAGATTTTGCCCTTGACCAGGCGGCTGATCTTGCCGGGGATGGTGCGGCGGTTTTCCTTGAGTGCACGGTTGACGACGCGCTGGGTCTCTGCGGAGTCCAGCTCTTCGTCCTTCACGATGGTGTCTTCTTCGCGGGTGCGGCGGTCGGTCACGTAGTGGTGGAAGTGTTCCTGCACGTCGTGGTCTTCGGACTCGTTCAGGTAGGTGTCGAAGTAGTCCTCGATGATATCGCCGCTTTCGCGCAGGTCGGCGTCGTTACGAATTGCGAGGCGCACGCGGTCGCGGAAGTGCTCCACGCTGTCCTGCGCGGTTTCGGAGGTGCCGCTCTCCCCTGTCGCCTTGCCGTGGCGTGCGGCGCGGGCTGCCTTGACGAGCTCCAGGATGTAGAGCACACCGACTTCCTGCTGCCTGACCAGTTCGGTCAGGAAGGATACGCGATCAAATAGGTCAACTGCGGTCGGCTTTTCTTCGCCTTCGCCGGTTTCGCTGTCGGCGCTGTCCTTCGCTTCTTCCTGTTCGCGGCGCAGTTCGCGGGCTTCTTCGTAGATGTCGTTGTAGACACCGGTGTAGCCCTGCATGTCGTAGTCGCTGATGAGTTCGTTGCCGCCGTCGCGGATGAACTCGTCGTGCACGCGCAGTTCCTGCTGCAGTTTAAGCACCTGGTTCATCAGCTCGATGTAGCGGGCCTTGTCTTCGGTGGTGTCCACGGTGATGGAGCCGCCCTCGTCGATGGGGAATTCTTCGCGCAGGTCGGAGACGGCCTTGTCGTATGCGGCGTAGGCTTCCTTGTAGGGTCGGGTAAACGCGATGTCGAGGGCGGACTGGCCGCTGCTGTTTTCGGTGTCGCCGAAGAGGGTGAAGGCGTCCTTGGTTGCCTGTTCGAGGTCGCGGAAGCACACGATGTTGCCGGAGGGCTTGAGCGAGTTGAGGATTCGGTTGGTGCGGCTGTATGCCTGTACCAGGCCGTGCATCTTCAGGTTCTTGTCTACCCAGAGGGTGTTGACGGTCTTGGAGTCAAAGCCGGTCAGGAACATGTTCACGACAATGAGCAGATCCAGCTCACGCATCTTCATCTTGCGGGAGACGTCCTTGTAGTAGTTGTCGAAGGAGTCGCCGTCGGTGCTGAAGTTGGTGCCGAACATGGTGTTGTAGTCTTCGAGGTAGCCGTCCATGCGGCAACCGGTGCCTTCGGTGGCGAAGGTGAAGTTTTCTTCTTCGCCGAAGGTGTCGAAGAGCTGCCCGCCGTTGCCCTGCGAGTAGATGATGGCGACCTTGAGCTTCTGTTCGGGGCGCAGGGTGCCGTCTGCGATGCGTTCTTCTTGCAGGGTGTTGAGGGTGTCGTAGTAGGTGCAGGCAGCATCAATAGACGAGGTTGCCAGGATTGAGTTGAAGCCGCGCACGCGCTCTACGTAGTGTTTGGTGACGCCCTTGATGGTGCGGGTCTTTTTGACCTCGTAGCTGGTGGCTGCGCTCTGGTTGGTTTTGCGGTCGTAGTTGTCCAGGATGTAGGTGGCTACGGCTTCGATGCGTTCGGGGCTTTCGAGTACTTCCTTGCTCTTTGCGAACTTTTCGAGTTCCTTCGCGTCGGGGGTTTCGGCGCGTTCGGCGGCAATTTCTTCTGCGTAGGAGGTTTCTTCGAGTTCGGCGAAGTGGGGGCTGGTGTTGGTGTATTCCAGGTGAAATTTCAGCACGTTCTTGTCGTTGATGGCGTCGACGACGGTGTAGGTGTGCAGGCAGTCGCCGAAGACTTTGACGGTGGTGGTGCCGGGGCCGCCTGCGGAGTTTTCGTTGAAGATGGGGGTGCCGGTGAAGCCGAACATGCTGTACTTCTTGAAGCTCTTCTTGATGGCGGTGTTCATGCGGCCGAACTGGGAGCGGTGACATTCGTCGAAGATGATGGCTACGCGCTGGCCGTAGACGGGGTGTTCGGAGTCGGCGGTGATGAGGTTGGACAGCTTGTGGATGGTGGTGACCACGATGTTGGTTCCGCGGTCGGCGAGGCGGTTGCTGAGTTCGCGAGTGCTGCCGGTGGAGCTGACGGAGTCTGCCTGGAAGTTGTTGTATTCGAGCATGGTCTGGTAGTCGAGGTCCTTGCGGTCCACGACGAAGATGACCTTGTCGACGAGTCCGGTTTCTGCCAGGCGGCGTGCGGTTTTGAAGCTGGTGAGGGTCTTGCCGCTGCCGGTGGTGTGCCAGATGTAGCCGCCGGCTTCTTTGGTGCCGAGAATCTTAGGGTTGTTGTTGGCGATTTCGACGCGCTTAATGATTTTCTCGGTTGCCGCGATCTGGTAGGGGCGCATGACGAGCAGGTCCTGGCCTACGGTGAAGATGCAGTAGCGGGTCAGGATGTTGGCGAGGGTGTGGCGGGTGAGGAAGGTGCGCGCGAAGAGGATTAGGTCGTTGATGCGGTTGTTCTGTTCGTCTGACCAGTAGCTGGTGAAGTCGAAGCTCTTGCCTGCGGAGCCGCCGGAGTCGGTCTTACGGCTGGCGGTCTGCTGGTCTTCGACGTGCTTGTGGCGCACGGTGTTGGAGTAGTACTTGGTTTCGAAGCCGTTGCTGATGATGAAGATCTGGGCGTATTCGAAGAGGCGGTGCTGGTCCTGCTGGAAGCCTTCGTTCTGGTAGCGTTCGATCTGGTTGAAGGCTTCGCGGATGCTTACGTTGCGCTTCTTGAGTTCGATGTGTACGAGGGGTAGGCCGTTGACGAGGATGGTCACGTCGTAGCGGTTGAGTACTTTGCCGTTGGGGGCGGGTACGCGGTACTGGTTGATGACCTGCATGTGGTTGCGTGCGGGGTAGGCGGCGTCGATGAGCATGATGTTGCGCAGGGTGCCGTCTTCGAGGCGGAAGTCGATGAAGCGTTCTTCCTGGATGAGCTTGGCCTTCTCCAGGATGCCGTCGTTGGAGCGGGCGATGTGTTCGGTGAGCAGGCGGGCGAATTCTTCGTCGGTGAAGTGGAAGCCGCTGTTGGGGCCGTATGCGCCTTCTTCGGGGCGGGTGTTGAGGCGTTCGAGCTGTTCGCGCAGGTTGCGGATGAGCGCGGCTTCATCGGTGAGGCGCGGCAGGTAGTCGTAGCCCTGGGTTTTGAGGGTTTCGATGAGTTCGGCTTCGAGCTGCGCTTCGCTCTGGTGCTCACGCTTCTTCTGGTGCTGGGCCTTCCATTCCTTGTAGAGGCCAGTTCCCTTGAGCTTGGCAATGACGGTGAAGTCGTCTGAGCTGAGGATGCTTTCGGTGCGTCCTTCAGTGGGGCGGGGGTGGTTGGGTACGGTTTCCACGGGGTGCTCCTTTGCGTAGGGGTTGAGTGTGTGGATGGTCGGGCTCGGGGTTGGGGAGCCCGGTTTGTTGAGTGTGGTTGAGGTATGTGGTTGAGGTGTGGGGCCCGTGCAGGGATGGTGGGTGGCCACTACCCCTGCACGGGATTCACGCGTGATGCGCAGTTTGATGCGCGGGTGTCTACTGGTTTTCGCCCTTGCGGGGGAAGGTGAGTAGCTGGTCACGGTAGTACTCGTATTGGCTGCGACGCGCTGCGAGCTCTGCGGGTAGACCCTCGGAGAGGCTGGTGGTCAGGGTGTCGAAGCGGTCGAGAATATCGACAATGCGCTGCTGCTCTTCCAGAGAAGGAAGCGGAATCTCAATTGTTTCAAGATTCTTTCCCGATACTCGTCGAACTTTTGTACCGGTAATATGGCGAAGCTTCTGCCGCTGGAAGTCATGAGTTGTAAAGAAATATGAAACATACTTCGGGTTCATCTCATGACGGTAGATGTACGCATCTCCACTGATACCGGCAGGCGTTTCTCCAAGCCAGGCTAGAGCTTTACAGACATCTTCATCATTCTCACTAGTCGTGGCAATGACAAGATTTCCCTTTTCGGCTTTTCGAAGTTTGTCATAGACTTCATCATTGGCATACGACAAAGTCTTATCTTCGTGCAATCCGTAGCGGGTGAAAACCTGACCATAGTGAATGACAGGATTTCCAGATTCCTGCAAGTCCTTTTTCTGCAGCCCATTTCCACGAACAAAAGTTCCTAGAGATCCCAAGGGAACGCGGGGGCAGTCGAGGGCTTCGAAGAGCGAATCACGGTAGTACTCGTATTGCAGAGTACGCGCTTCCAGCTCCGCTTCCAGCTCCGCTTCCAGGTTCGTGAATTTGTCGAGAATTTCAACAATCGCTTCCTGAATCTCCAGCGGCGGAACAGGAACCTCAATATTCGAATACTTAGAAATCCACTGTCGAGCATGGTCAGACGAGTTATACACAATGCACTGCATCGCATAATAGACATACTTAAAAAGTGAATCAGTCCCACTCTTTAAAGTAAGCATCTTCATAGCACTCGACTTAGCTTTAAACGGGAATTCAACCCATTTAAAAGCAGTCGTAAAGTCATCAAAAATAATGACAGGCTCTTCCTTAGATGCAGGGTAAATACCCTCGGCCTCATTCGTATAACCGAGAATAAACGTTTTACCCGCAGTCAGCACCGGCGTAGGGTACGAGTCGTCATAGTCCTTAGACGATACAAGGTACTTCGTCGGCTGCTCATAGCCAAGGAGCTCACCCAGCGGGCGGTACTCAACCCCGTCTGGGCAGAGCTCAGCCACCAGGCGGTCAATATAATTCGTCACGTCCGCCACGATTACTCGCCGCCTTCCAGGCGCGCCACAATAGCGTCAATCTCCACGCGCAACTGAGCCTGACGAGCCACAATGTTCTCAATACGAGAATTCAGCTCAACAATATCCACACGCTCACGCGTGTCCTCCGGCTCAACCCAGCTCGACACCGCCAGGTTCGCCTCCTGCTCCAGCAGCTTCTCCACCGGAATCAGCGCCGAGAAATGCTCACGCTCCTCACGAGCCGCCAGCACATCCAGAATCTTCTCACGGTGCGCCTTACCCAGAATATTCTGGTTCGTGCCCTTATCAAAGAGCTGCGAAGCATCCACGAACAGCACCGAATGATCCTTACGGCGACCCTTCTTCAGCACCAAAATGCAGGTCGCAATGCTCGTACCGTAGAACAGGTTGGCGGGCAGCTGAATCACCGCATCCACCACGTTCTGCTTCAGCAGGTACTCACGAATCTTGCGCTCCGTACCGCCACGGTACAGCACACCCGGGAACTCAACGATAGCCGCCGTACCAGCCTCATCCAGCGACGCCAGCATATGCATCGTAAACGCCAGGTCAGCCTTCGACTTCGGCGCCAAAACCGCCGCCGGAGCGTAACGGTCATCGTGAATCAGAGTCGGGTCATCATCGCCCTTCCACTTCGTCGAATAGGGCGGGTTAGACACAATCGCACCAAACGGCTCCTCAAAATCGCCGCCCGCACCACCGCGGTGCTTCGGGTCAATCAGAGTATCACCGTGCGCAATACTGAAATCATCCACCGGCACACCGTGCAGCATCATGTTCATACGGCACAGGTTATAGGTCGTCAGGTTAATCTCCTGACCCACAAAACGCAGGCCGTCCGAGTTCTTACCCAGCTCACGCTTAACCTTCAACAGCAGCGAACCCGAACCACATGCAGGGTCATACACGGTACGAATCTGCTCGGCGTCACGGCCATCCATGGCGATCTTCGCCAGCAGCTCTGAAACCTCCTGCGGAGTGTAGTACTCGCCGCCGCTCTTACCCGCATTCGCCGCGTACATGCCCATCAGGTACTCGTAGGCGTCACCGAAAGCGTCGTTCTCGCTATCCTCGTAACCCTTCTCAAGGTTCATGTCCGCCACAGCGTCCATGAGCTTGAGCAGGTTCTCGTGACGAGCCGCCGGGCTCACACCCAGCTTATTCGAATCCAGCACAAAGTCGTCGAAAAGGCCCTTCACGTTATCCTCAGACTCGGTGCCACGCGCCGACTCTTCAAACGCCTTGAACACGTTCGCCAGAGTCTCGTTTAGGTTCTGATTATGAGGGGCGTTCTTGTACACATTCGAGAACAGCTGCGAGGGTAGCAACAGGAAGCCGCGCTCATTAATGAAGTAATCCTTAGCGTCCTCGTTTTTCTTAAACACGTCATCCGATAGGTCTTCAAAACGCCCCGGCATTTCAATTCTCTGAGCCTCAACAAAGCGCACCTGGCTCTCAGAGAGGTAACGGTAGAAAAGCATGCCCAGCACGTACTGCTTAAAGTCCCAGCCGTCTACCGAACCACGCAGGTCATTCGCAATACGCCAAATCGTGGAGTGCAGCTGCGCACGCTCCGCATTGCGGTTACGGTGCTCGTCAGTAGTAGCGGAAGAATCCGTAGACTGCGTCGTCATGGGGGCGGTCAACCTCTCATCAGTAATCGTTTCCACAGTCGAAGAAACGTCAAACATTCGGAACCCGTGCGGTCCCGGTCGTACACATGCGCCAACTCAGGTATAGATGCCTTACGCGGTGGGAGCGTTCGTAGCTTCCACAAGCCATTTCGTACCCGGCGGCGCGAACTCTTTCAGTATACGGGTTCACCCGACCCCGTACTCACCGGTTCGTCATCACTGAGCCTCCGCTGCGAAGCCCACCGCTAAACCACGCTCCCTCCCACTCCCCCGCCGAACCCTACTGCGCGGGAAATTCGGTCATGAGTTACGGACTTTGACCATGGGTTAGTGACTTTAGGCTGGGGTTTTAACCCCCACCAAAGTCACTAACCCATTACCAAAAATCAGCGCCGGGCTGAGGTGGCTACTCGGCAGCGTAAATCCGTGCCGATACCGCGCACCTCCCCCTCCTTCACAACCCGTTTAATGGCGAGAAGCCACATGTGTTTCGAGAAGCCACCAAAGAAGTGGTTTTTCGAAACACATGTGGCTTTTCGGCGTCTTAAGGCGTATAGAAGAGCCTACGCCTCCGAGGGCTTCGCGCCGGTCAGGCGGTACGCCTTGTACACGCCCGTCACGTTACGGACCACGTTCAGCACGTGCTCCAGCATGAAGCGGTCACCCAGCTCCAGGGCGAAGCGGTCCACCACGGTGCGATCCTCCGAAGTGTGCACGCGCGCATCCAGAATGTTCACGCCCGACTCAGAGATCGCGCGAATCAGGTCGCTTAGCAGGCCCTTACGATCCAGCGCCTCCACCTGAATCTGCACACGGTACGTAGCGGACGGCGAAGACGCCCACTCGACCGTCGTCACGCGCGGCTCCTCGTCAGCGTTACGCATGTTCGGGCAGTCGCGGCGGTGCACCGAAATGCCGTTGTAACGGGTCACAATACCGATAATGTCATCCGGCGGGACCGGGGTGCAGCAGCGCGCAATCTTCGTCAGCACACCCTCAGCGCCCGGCACAATCACGCCGTTATCGCCAATCGCCTTGCGGGTCGACTTCAGCAGTGTCTCGTCAAAGTCGCTGACCTCAACCTCGGGTGCCGGCTCGTCGCCGCGGTGCACCTCAACGAGGGTGTCAATGACCTGCTTCGGCGCAATCTCGTGCTCACCAATCGCACGGTACAGCGACGCCACATCGTTCTTGTGCAGCAGCTGAGCCACCTGAGTCATAATCTCCGGGCTCATCATCTTCTGCAGCGGCAGCTCACTGTTGCGCATGCTCTTGGTGAGCATCTCGCGGCCGGCGAGCAGCGCCTCCAGGCGGCGTTCCTTCGCGAAGTACTGGCGAATCTTCGTGCGAGCGCGCGAGGAACGAACGAACTTCAGCCAGTCCTCGCTGGGTCCGGCGTCTTCGTTCTTCGTGGTCATGATCTCCACGGTGGCGCCGGTGGGCAGGACCGTGTGCAGCGGCACGAGGCGGCCGTTGACCTTCGCGCCGACGGTACGGTCGCCGACCTCGCTGTGGATGGCGTAGGCGAAGTCCACGGGGGTGGAGCCGTTGGGCAGGGCGATTGCCTCGCCGTTGGGGGTGAGAACCACGATTTCGTCGGTATCGAGGGTGTCAGCGAGCGACTCGTAGAACTTCTCCGACTCCGGGTTGGAGTTCGAAATCTCCGCAATAGACTGCAGGATGCCGACGTTCATCATCGCCGAGGTCTGGGTGCCCGGCTCCTTCGGGTCCTTCGCGGGCGCGCCGCCACGAGCCGCGACCTTCTCGCCGCGCGATGCCGCCTTGTAGCGCCAGTGCGCAGCCACACCGTACTCGGCTTCTTCGTGCATCTTGTAGGTGCGGATCTGAATCTCAAGCGGCAGGTTGCCCGGACCGTACACGGTCAGGTGCAGCGACTGGTAGTTGTTGTTCTTCGGGTTCTTAATGTAGTCCTTGAAACGGCCGGTCATCGACGGCCACAGGGACAGCACGTGGCCGAGCACGGTGTAACATTCCGCCTCTTCCTCAACCATGATGCGCACCGCGAGGATGTCATTAATCTCGTCGAAGCTGCGGCCCTTCGTCTTCATCTTCTGATGAATCGAATAGTAGTGCTTCGGGCGGCCCGTCACGGTCGCGTCGATGCCCACGTCTTTCAGACGCTCCGTAATCTTGGTGCGTGCCTCGTTCAGGAACTTTTCGAGCGCGGGGGTGCGTTCACCAACCATGCGCACCATCTCGGCGTAAATCTCCGGGCTCATAGCGGCGAAGGACAGGTCCTCCAGCTCCCACTTAATCGTGTTCAAGCCCAGGCGGTGCGCAAGCGGCGCGTAAATCTTCAGGGTCTCCTCCGCCTTCTTCGCGGCGGAAGCCTGCGGCACGAAACGCCAGGTGCGGGCGTTGTGCAGGCGGTCGGCAAGCTTGATGAGCAGCACGCGGATGTCCTTGCTCATGGACAGCACGAGCTTACGGATCGTCTCGATGGAGGCGTTCTCACCGTACGTCATCTTATCCAGCTTGGTCACGCCATCGACCAGGTAGGCGACTTCCTCGCCGAACTCCTCGGTGAGCTGCTCCATCGTGTAGTCAGTGTCTTCCACCGTGTCGTGCAACAGACCGGCGGCGAGCACGGGGCCGGTCGCACCCATCTCCGCAAGAATCGCGGTCACAGCCACCGGGTGGGTGATGTACGGGTCGCCACTCTTACGCTTCTGGCCCTCGTGGTAGTGGTTCGCCACCTCGTAGGCGCGCTGCAGCACGCGGATATCCTCGTCGGGGTGGTAGCGGCGCACCGCGCGCACGACCGGCGCGATCATGGGCGAGAAGTGAATCGTTTCGCCGTTCGCGTCGGAGGTTTGCATGGTGGTGCGGCCGCCAAAGACCAGGCGGTTCGGCCTGCGCCCACCGGCAGCCATGACGCGGTGCGAGCCGCGGTGCTTCTTCGCGACGGATGCATCCGGCTCGGGCAGGGGAATCGGGCCGGCGGGGCGAACCGCAGGCTTGTCCTCGGCTTCCGCAGCAGGATGCGCTGCGGTGTTCTGGTCAGCCGCGGCTCGCTTAGCTTCGGCCCGATTCGGCGCGGGCTGGGAGGGCTTCACCTGGGCAGCCTCGTTCGGCGCGGGGGTCTCAGCGTTGGCGTTCACGGCAGGTTCTGCACTCATTCCAGGCTCCTTCGGGCTCACGATAATCAGCCGCGCGCTCGGGTTCCTCATCGTTGAAAGCTACCACCGGGCCGGTTGGCTGGCTCACACGCGGGCGCACAGCTTCTTCTACTCTTATCGTACCCAGCGGCCCGGAAGGCACCAAACTATGCGGCGTTTTGACACGCCCCAACCGCACACGCCCGGGCAGGCTAAACCGGGCACGCTAAAGGGGAGCCGACACCTTTCGGTATCGACTCCCCCAGCATCGGCGAGAACGCGGGCTACTCGCTTACGTTCACTCGATGAATCTCAATCGTCGCGCGGGCCGACTTCTTGACCGACTTCTTGGCGGGTGCCTCCGCGGAATCCTCGGAGCCCTCATTGCCAGAGTCTTCGGAGCCCTCAGAGTCAGACTCCTCAGCCTCTTCGTCGTCCTTGAAGTCGCCGTTCTCAACCTTCGCGGTGTGCTCACGAATCTTAGCCTCACCCAGGCGGAGCGTCGCGTACAGCGGGGCGGACACGAACAGCGTACCGAACATGCCCACCAGAATACCCACGAACAGCGACAGCGACAGGTCCTGCAGCGTACCCGCACCCAGCATGAACGCACCAATGAACAGGATCGCGCCCACCGGCAGAACACCCACGATTGCGGTGTTAATCGAGCGGACCAGCGTCTGGTTCACGGCCAGGTTAATCTGCTCGGCAAAGGTCGTGTCGCGGCGTTCCAGCACGCCGTCCGTATTCTCGCGAATCTTATCGAACACCACCACCGAGTCGTACAGCGAGTAGCTCAGAATCGTCAGGAAGCCGATAATTGCACTCGGAGTAATCTCAAAGCCGAACGCGGCGTACAGGCCGACCGTCACCACCACGGTGAAGAACAGACCCGCAATCGAGGCCAGCGACATCTTCCAGGTGCGGAAGTAGAAGGCCATGCCCACCAGGGCCAGAATCACGAACACCACGAGGCCCCAGAAGGCCTGTCGAGTCACATCCGCACCCCAGGTCGGGCCCACGAACGAGGAGGTCACGTCATTCTCAGAGACACCGTACGCCTCCTGCAGGGCCTTCTTCACCTGCAGGGTCTCGTCGTCGCTGAGCTTGCTCATCTGCGCGCGAATCGTGCCCGGCGCAATATTGGTCACGTGAACCTCGGAGGCATCCTTCGCCTTCTCGTGAATGACGCGCTCGCCGGTTGCGACATCGACGTGCGCGGTCTTCGAGACCACGAACTCCGAACCGCCGCGGAAGTCAATACCCAGGTTGAAGCCTCCGCCAACCGCCGGAATCAGAACTGAGACGGCCATCAGCAGCGCGGCCAGGGCCAGCCACAGGCGGCGCTTACCCACGAAGGGGTACGAGCGGGCACCCGAGTGCAGGTCGTTACCGAAGCGGGCAAAAGCATTAGGTTTCACATCGGTAGCCATGCCTAGCTCTCCTTCTTCTCGTCCGAAGCGGAAGCGGCGTCGTCGGAGGCCGACTCCTCAGCCGCACGTTCCGCACGGCGACGCTCGGCGATGCTCAGCTGCTTCTCCTCCGGGGTGCGGATGCGACCGGCACCGCGGTACAGCGGCGTGGAACCCAGCGACTCAGGCGACAGGCCCGAGTGGCGGTGACCCTCGCCGAAGTAACGGGTGTTCGCCAGCAGGGTCAGCGCCGGGTGGGTGAACAGGTACACCACCAGAAGGTCGGCGATTGCGGTCAGGCCCAGCGTGAACGCGAAGCCCTTCACCGAACCCACAGACACCACGTACAGCACCACGGCGGCCAGCAGGTTCACGGCCTTCGAGGCCAGAATCGTGCGGGATGCGCGCTTCCAACCGTGGTTCACGGCCGAGGGAATCGTGCGGCCCGCACGAATCTCATCACGAATACGCTCAAAGTACACGATGAACGAGTCGGCCGTCGCACCAATCGCCACGATCAGACCGGCCACGCCCGCCAGGGACAGGCGGTAGTTCAGGGCCCAACCCAGCAGGGCAATCGCCTCGTACGAAATGATGCCGGCAACCACCAGCGACGCAATCGTCACGAAGCCCAGCAGGCGGTACTGGAACAGCGAGTAGATGAACACCAGCAGCAGACCGATCAGGCCGGTCAGCAGACCCACGCGCAGCTGCTCCGAACCCAGGGTTGCAGAAATCTGCTGCTCCGACTGAATCGTGAAGCTAATCGGCAGGGCGCCATACTTCAGCTGATCGGCGAGAGCCTTAGCCTCCTGCTCGGTGAATTTACCGGTAATCTGCGGCTTACCGTCAGAAATCACGGCCTGCGAAATCGGGGCGGACAGCACCTTGCCGTCCAGCATAATCGCGAAGCGAGCACGCGCATCAGAAGAGTTCTGGGCGCGAATCGCGTTCAGGCGGGAGGTGATGTTCTGGAACTTCTCGCGGGCGGCATCGTTGAACTGAATGGTCACAGCCCAGCGACCGGTGGTTACGCCCTGGCCGCTGGTCTCCTGGGTGTGGCTCGCGGTAGAAATATCGCTACCGTTCAGCTCCACGGGACCCAGAATGTACTTCTCCTTGCCGTCGGTGGAGCAGGCCACCATCGGCTTGGTCGGGTCGGCGCTATCCGCGTCCTCGCTGCGGGCCGCGGTGCAGTCCTTCGCCTCGTACTGCTTGTACAGGTCGGCGGTAATCCAGTTGCGGTCCGAACCGTCGGTCGGCTCGGCGGTCGGCTTGGGTAGCTTGTCGTCCGCGGTGCGGGATCCCTCGGCAACCGCGGCGCCTTCACCGGCCACCAGGACCGGGCGGAACGTCATATTTGCGGATGCCTGAATCAGCTGACGGGTCTCGGAGCTAATCGTGCCGGGAACCGAGACGACCACGTTGTTACCCGAGCCGAAGGAGGTGGTGACCTCCGCCTCAGACACGCCGGCGCCGTCAACGCGCTGACGAATAATCTCAACCGCCTGGTTCAGCTGCTCCTGGGTAACGTTCCCGTCCGATGATCCGTTGACCTTCGGGGAGAGAATCATCTGCGTACCACCCGAGAGGTCCAGGGCCAGTTTCGGTGCCCAGGAGCCTCCCGAGTAGGTGCTGCCGAAGATGCCGGCAGCCATCACAACCATGAGCAGGACCATCGAGAGGAGCGCCCCTCGCGCGGCTGCAAGCGGTGAACGCTTAGCCATAATGTTCCTTCTATGAGTATTTTCGTGTGTAGATTTGGTGTTCTACAGATTCCTTAGCGGACGCGAAAACCCGACGCCGAGTGCGCGGCGCCGGGTCGTTCGGTCTTAAGTTACTGGGCGGTCTTCGAGGAGTCCTCGGAGACGCCGCCTTCCGCGGGAGCCTGAGATTCCGCGGATGCCGGCTCGACGTCCTCGGTCAGGGGTGCGGCGGGGGCCTCGTCCTCAACAACGCTCATAATTGCGTTCAGCGCCACGGTGATAACAACGCCCTTAGCCAGCTCCAGCTGAATCTTATTGTCATCGAAATCGGTGCTGACGACGGTGCCGTAGAAGCCGGAACCGGTCATAACCTGAGTGCCGGGGACGAGAGACTGCTGCATTGCACGCAGTTCCTCCATCTGCTTACGCTGACGCTTCTGGGCGGAGAACATCATCCATGCCAGGAACGCCATCATGGCAATCATAATCAGGAGGTTAAAATCCATGGTCTCACTTTCACATCCGCACCCGCGCCGCTCACCGCGCGGGTTGAGCGTGCTAAAAGGCGTGGAATCGTAGATACAGTACGTATCCATCCTACGCGAGAGCAGGAGCTTTAGCGCACCGAACCAGCGTTTTTGTGAGGTTTACCTGAGTTTTATCCAGCCCGTGGCGTAATTTTTTGTCGCCGGCAGGGCTCGGCGACGCCGACAGAGCCTGCAGAAGAGTTGTTGCGAACGCGTAGAAGAGCCCGCGGGAGGGGCGATACCTCCCACGGGCTACTTGCTGTATGTCTTGGCCGGTGCGGCGGCTCTAGAGCTGAATCTCGGGGGCCTCCAGACCCAGGTGTTCCCAGGCCGCGGGTAGGGCCACGCGACCGCGCGGGGTGCGACCAATCAGGCCCTCGCGCACCAGGTAGGGCTCCGCCACTGTCTCCACGGTCTCGGTCTCCTCCCCCACCGCAATGGCGAGGGTGGACAGGCCAACCGGCCCACCGCCGAACTTGTGGATGAGCGATTCCAGCACGGCGCGGTCCAGGCGATCCAGGCCGCGCGAATCAACCTCGTACATGTCCAGGGCGGTCGCGGCATCACGCGCGTTGATGCGGTCCACGCCGTTCACCAGGGCCCAGTCGCGCACGCGGCGCAGCAGGCGGTTCGCAATACGGGGCGTGCCGCGGGAGCGACCCGCAATCTCGGTGAAGCCCTCGGAGGTAATCTGCATGTCCATCAGGCCGGCGCTACGGCGCAGCACCAGCTCCAGCTCCTCAACCGAGTAGAACTCCAGGTGACCGGTAAAGCCAAAGCGGTCGCGCAGAGGCCCGGGCAGCAGACCCGCGCGAGTTGTTGCGCCCACCAGGGTGAACTGCGGAAGCTCCAGCGGAATGGAGGTCGCGCCGGCACCCTTACCCACCACGATGTCCACACGGAAGTCTTCCATCGCCATGTAGAGCATTTCCTCGGCCGGGCGGCTCATGCGGTGAATCTCGTCGAGGAACAGCACCTCGCCGGGGGTCAGCGAAGACAGAATCGCCGCCAAATCCCCGGAATGTTGAATCGCGGGGCCGGAGGTGATGCGCAGGGGCGCGTCCATCTCGGCCGCAATAATCATGGCCAGGGTGGTCTTACCCAGGCCGGGCGGGCCCGAAAGCAGCACGTGATCGGCGCTGCGGCCGCGCATCTTCGAGGCCTCCAGCACGAGGGAAAGCTGCTGGCGCACGCGGCGCTGACCCACGAAGTCGTCTAGGGACTTGGGGCGCAGGGCCGCCTCAATCATCTTCTCTTCGGGCTCTTCTTCCATCGCGACCAGGCGCTGCGCGGGCGCACCCGGGACGCCGGGCACCTGACCGGGGAAATACCCGCCGGAAACCGGGGATGCCGCGGCCTGCGGATCGTAGGGGTTCTGGGTCATAAAATTCTTCTTTCGTGGAGTGAGTGAGGCGCAAGGTAACGGGCGCACCAAAATCGACCGGGGTCAGTCAAAGGCTCGGCGAGCGGCCCTAGTGGCGACCCACCGTGTTCTGCGTACCCAGGGATGCGAGCACGCCGCGCAGAGCCACGCCCACCGGCTCGCTCTCGGCGGCGGGATTGTGCTTCACGTACGCGTCGATGGCGGCGGAGGCGTCCTTCTCGCTCCAGCCCAGGGAGGTCAGCGCATCCAGCACCTGCGGCTTCCACACGATGCCCTGGCTCAGCGGCAGCTCATCGGTCTGGCCGTCGCTCAGAATCAGCTTGCCGGCAAGCTCCAGTACGATGCGGCGGGCACCCTTCGGGCCGATGCCCGGAACCTTCGTGAAGGCCTTGTCGTCACCGGTGGCCACGGCTCGCTCCACCTCCGCGGCGGTGTGCACGCTCAGCACCGCCAGGGCGATGCGAGGGCCGATGCCCGAGACCGAGAGCATCATGTCAAAGACCTCACGCTCGGCAGGCTCCGAAAAACCGTAGAGGGTCATGGATTCCTCGCGCACGATCATGGTGGTCAGCACGGTGGCCTCCTCCCCCGTGCGCAGCTTGGAGAGAGTGCGCGCGGTGGCGTGCACCAGCATGCCGAAACCATTAACGTCAATCACCGCGTGGTCAAGCCCCACCTGGGCCACGCGGCCGGTCAGCGATGCAATCATTCTCTCCACCTTTCAACGCCCCGCGCCGGGGCGAACGATACTGCACTCCCCCGCGGCCTGCTGTACCGCCGGCGCGCATCGGGGCCGGCGGGTGTGCCGCGGGAAGCTACTATCAGTATATTAGAATATTTCTTCTGAAATCAAGGGATATTCGAATTCTTTAGCGAATCCGGCTCTCGATACATTCGAAGGGTAACGAGTCGGAACCCTTAGCGGCGGGCCTTAGCCTCCGCTTCCATCCAGGCGCGCTGCGCGGGGGTCAGCGCACCCGCACGGCGAGCCTTCGCGGGCCGCGATCCCTGGTGCGTCTGCGTCTGCGCCGACATGTTAATACCCGAGCCGATGCCGCCACCGCGCCAGCCGTGACAGATGGCGATGGCCAGCGCATCGGCCGCGTCCGCGGGCTTCGGCATGGCGTTCAAGCCCAAAATGCGGGTCACCATGCGACCCACCGAGGCCTTATCCGCGCGACCGCTACCGGTCACCGCCGCCTTCACCTCGGAGGGCGTATGGAAGAACACCGGCACGCCGCGCATCGCCGCGGCAGAAATCACCGCGCCCGAGGCGTGCGCCGTACCAATCACCGTGTTCACCTGCTCCTGCGCAAAGACGCGCTCAATCGCCAGGGCGTCGGGCCGGTAGGTGTCCAGCCAATGCGAGGCCGCGTTGAAAATCCAGAGGATGCGCTGGTCCAGCGTGCGGGCCGGGTCGGTGCCCGCCACGCCCACATTCACGAAGTGCGCCTTGCGGTCCGCGGTCATGTCCAGCATTGAGAAGCCGCAGCGCGTGAGGCCGGGGTCCACGCCCATGATGCGGGTCGCCCCCGACACGCGGTCCACGGCGGCGACCGTATGGTTTTCGCGCATGCTATCGCGCGCGGCGGATGCAGCGTTCACGTGTGCTTTCCTTCCAAAGTTCGCGGGGTCTCAAAGTTCGCGGGGTCTTCACATGGTCTTCGCGGGGTAAGGTCTGCAATACCGCAGTCCGCGGGGCCGCCAGTCAGAGCACAGCCGGGCGTTTAGGTCGGGCGCCGACCGGCATAACGTTCAAAAGCCACCTCCCGCCGGGTCCACGCGCGGTGGACCGGCCGGGAAGTGGCTTCAGGGCACGCTCAAAAGTGGCGCGCTCGGGCGGTGACTACTCGGCTTCCAGCTGAGCAGCAACCTCGTCAGAGACGTTAGCGTTCGAGTAGACGTTCTGCACGTCGTCCAGTTCCTCGATAGCGTCTGCCAGCTTCAGGAACTTCTTGGCGCCCTCGGCGTCCAGGTCGACCTGCATGGTCGGGCGGAAGACCGGGTCGTCATTGTTGTACTCCAGGCCGGCCTCGTCCAGAGCCTTACGGATCTCGGGCAGGTCGGTTGCTGCGGAAACAACGGTGAAGATATCGCCCTCGTCCAGAACCTCTTCGGCACCGGCATCCAGAACGGCCATCAGAACGTCGTCCTCGGTCAGACCCTCGGTCTTGGTGACCTCGGCAACGCCCTTACGCTCAAACAGGAAGGCCACGGAACCCTGGTCAGCCATGGTGCCGCCGTTACGGGTCACGGCCAGGCGAACCTCAGACGCTGCACGGTTACGGTTATCGGTCAGACACTCGATGTACAGGGCGGTACCCTGCGGGCCGCGTGCCTCGTACATGATTTCGGTGTAGTCGATGGTCTCACCGGTCAGGCCGGCGCCACGCTTGATAGCGCGGTCAATGTTGTCGTTGGGGACGGAGTTCTTCTTCGCCTTCGACACAGCAAGGTCAAGAGCGGGGTTACCGGCGATATCGGCGCCACCCATACGTGCCGCAACCTCAATAGCCTTAATGAACTTCGCGAAAGCCTTCGCGCGCTTGGCGTCGATAGCGGCCTTCTTGTGCTTAGTAGTCGCCCATTTAGAGTGACCGGACATTCGTATCTCCCTTAGTCAAAACCTCTGCGCGGGCACGGCGAAACGTTCCGCGCACTGTACTATAACTCAATCAACTATACCGTAGCGGAGGCGCGCACCACCTCTTAGAGTGCACGCCAGCGCCCGGAATAGCACGTCAGTGAACCGCTAGCGGGGGCGAGACGCGGCCGAGGCGCGCGCCTTCTCCACCAGCGAGTCGTCAATCGCGTTCGGCGTGAACTCGCCGAAGCGACGAATCGCGGCCTGCTCAATCAGGTAGTCCGCAATCTTCGGGTTCTTCGGCAGCAGCGAGCCGTGCAGGTAGGTGCCGATGACGTTGTGCACGCGTGCACCCTCGTAAGAGTCCGTCACGTTGTTGCCCTCGCCCTTGGTCACGGTGGCCAGCGGGGTGCATCCGGAACCCAGGTAGGTCAGGCCCGAGTGGTTCTCAAAACCGATGACGGTGCCGAACTTCTCGGACTCCTCCACGATGTTGCCAATCAGGCGTTCGTCGCCGCCGACCGTGTGCGCATCGAAGATGTTGATGCCCTTGAGCACCTCGCCCTCGCGGGTGCGGAACTCCTTGCCGAACAGCTGGTACAGGCCGCAGATGACGAGCATGGGCACGCCGTCCTCGGCCAGCGAGCGCAGGGTGCCGCCGATGGCGTGCAGGTCGTCCTGAATCACGGACTGGCCGGAGTCCTGGCCGCCGCCGCCGAGGATAATGTCGACGTCCTCGGGGAAGGGCTGGCCGGGGTTGTGGTCCAGAATCTGCACGTCGAAGCCGTGTGCCTGCGCGCGGCGGGCCAGCGCCAGGGTGTTGCCCCAGTCGCCGTAGATGTTCATGTCCAGCGGGTAGAGCTGCACGATGCGCAGCGTCTTGCCGTTGTTCGGGCCGGGCGCCGGGGTGCCCTCAAAAGTGTGGGTTGCCGTCATTATGAGACCTTCTCAACGTCGGTAATCTTTGCCAGCTCTTCACGCAGGGCCAGCATGGCGGTGTAGGTGCAGAAGATGCGCATGGGGGCATCCCCGCTGGAGGCGATGAACTGCTTGAGCGCATCGGCCAGGTTCTCGTCGACCTCGCCGACCTTCACGCCGTCGTGTTCCAGGCGCAGCGCCATATCCCAGGCGCGCACGCCCGAGACCATCTGCACGCCAGTGCCGCGCAGGCCGTCGAAGTCAACATCCCACAGCCAAGACACGTCACGACCGTCAGCGTACTGGTCGTTAATCGTAATCATGGTGGCGTAGTCGTCAGCGTTCGCGCTGGCCAGGGACAGGCGGAAGCCGCTGGGGTTCTTCACGAGCAGCAGCTGCAGCGGGCGGCCGTTCACGTTCAGGGTCTCACCGCGACCGAAGGCGGGAGTAATCTTCGCCAACTCTGCGATGAGCTTATCTTCATCGAGCTTCTCGCCCATGACGGCGCGGGTCAGGGCCATCGCGCCGGCGGCGTTGAAGATGTTGTAGATGCCGTACAGGTTAATCTCACCGACTCGCTCCGCACCCGCCACATCGAAGGTTGCGGAGGTGCCTGAGAACGCGGTCAGGGTGACGTCTGCCTCGGGCAGGGTCTGCTTCGCGACGGTTCCGCCGCGCATCTCGTCGTCCGAGGGGAAGTAGGAGCGCAGGGACTCGGCCAGACCGTAGTAGTTGACCTTCACGCCCGGCTGCACGTTCTCGGCGAGGGAGCGGATGCGCGGGTCCTCGCGGTTGAGCACCACGGTGTTGGTGGTTGCGGCGGCCACGGTCGCGAGCATGCGGCGGGTTGTGTCAATCTCGCCGAAGCGGTCCAGCTGGTCGCGGAGCACGTTCAGCAGCAGCGCGTAGTCGGGCTTGACGGCCTTGACGAAGTGCACGGCGTGCGCCTCGTCGAGTTCCAGCACTGCGATGTCGGCCTCAAGCTTGCCGGTGAGGGTCATCTCGCCCAACAGGGCGGCGGCCACACCGCGCACGAAGTTGGAGCCGGTGCGGTTGGTGAAGACCTTCAGGCCCTGCGCTTCGAGCAGCTGAACGGCCATCTTCGTGGTGGTGGTCTTACCGTTCGTGCCAGAGACGACGACCACGCCGTAGGGCAGCTTCGCGAGCTCTTCGGCTACGAACTGCGGGTGCAATTTTTCCATGACGAGGCCGGGGAACGCGGAGCCGCCACCGCGAAGCTTAGTCGCGTAGCGCACGCCCTGACCCAGAAGGCGAATGAGGGGTTTGGACATGCTTACCATTTTAGTACACGCGCACGGTGCCGCTGAAGGGTGCGGCGGGGGCGTTCGCTCAGGCCAAAACGGGCCGCGGCGGGTTTGAACTGTGCCGGGCGGGCGGCTTTAGAAGAGCGAGCCCTGCACCCTCACCCGCGTGAATCCCCGGTCGGGAACCACCAGCAGGTTGCGCCACTCTGCGGTGTTGACGAGGAACGCGGCGTCGGGGTCGCCCACGTGGGCGCTCACAAACTGGCCCGCCGCACCCGTGCAGAAGAACCCGGCCGTGCTGCCGCCCAGCATCGAGTCGCACGGTGCGAGCGGTTCCGGGTTGCGCGCGCGCAGGGCCGCGTACGGGCGGTTCATCGCCAGGGAGGGAACCCACGGCTCATCCAGGGCGGATAGCTGCAGGTCGGGCTCCCTCGCCAGGAACTCGGTGAGGGCGGCACGGGCGCGGGCCACCGCATCCTCGTGGGCGGTGCGCAGCTGAGCACCCGGGAGCGGATGCGTCCAGGCGCGGTACTTGCTCGCCACCTGTTTGACCTGGCCGATTCCGGCGAGGGCGGTCACGGCGTCCTCGGCGCGGCGTATGGTCAGCCCGTCCGGGGCAAGCGCAATGTAGGTGGCCGTGGCGACGGCCTGCTCGTCGAGGCGTCGCGGGGTTGAGGGCAGGGAGCTCGTGCCGACCTTGTGGGTACCGTCTGGGAACGTGGCGATGTAGAGGCGGTGCTCCAGCATGGCGTAGGCGCGCATGGATTCGGTGAGCGTTCCGGGGTACAGGTGCGCGCTGTGCAGGGCGGTGAATTCGTCGCGGGCGGCGCATCGGGGGCACTGTTGGCCCCGGTCGATGCGAGCGGCCTCGGGGCACGGGTGACGGCGGGTTCCGGGGGCGCGGGGGTCGGTCGAGCCGGTCGTGTAGCCGGAGCAGAAGCGGTACGGCGCGCCGGATGCGTCGAGGGCCACGCGCAGGCCCAGGTAGGCCCCGGGGGTTAGCGGCACCCGGAGGCGTCGGCCCGCGGGGCGCACTGGCAGTTCGGCTTCCGCGGGGCCTGCCTCGTTCGGTCCGGGTTGGCCCGGTTCGGCCTCGACGGCCTCTAGCTCGAGTACGGGGCGGCGGTCCACCCAGCGCAGCTGCCGCCACACGAGGGCGCGCGGAGCGGTTTCGCCGCCAACGCCGGCGGCAGGTTCGGTGGAGCAGGCCTCGGCACCGTCGAGGGTGTTCTCGAGGAAGGCGTTCTCAAGCAGATTGGGGTAATCCATGACTATCAACTCTAGCGGTTTGAACGGCCCGAGAAGCGCTGCAGAGCGGCAAAGAGCCGGCCCGGCGGGGCACCGCGAAAGAACGCTCTCAAAAGCGTCGCGAGCCCGAGAGATAAGAAGTACGGGCCGACCTAGCTCAGGCGGGCGAACCCCTCCGCGAGCGCCGAACGCATGTCGTCCAGGGTGCGCGACATGGTTTTGGTCTGGGCAATAATCGGCAGGAAATTGGTATCGCCGCTCCACCGCGGCAGAATGTGCTGGTGCAGATGGTCGGCAATTCCCGCGCCGCCCACCTTGCCCTGGTTAATACCAATGTTGAAGCCGTCGTTGTGCGAAACCTCGCGCAGAACCTTCATGGCGAGCTGGGTCAGCTGCGCGATCTCCAGGGTTTCCGCCTCGGTCGCGTCGTCGTAGAAGGGAATGTGGCGGTACGGGCACACGAGCAGGTGCCCGGGGTTGTACGGGTAGAGGTTGAGAATCACGAAGGCGTGCTCGCCGCGGTGCACGATTAGAGACTCCTCGTCGCTGCGGCCGGGGGCGGTGCAGAACGGGCAGGTCTTTTCGGTGTAGTCCTTCTGCCCGCCGCTCACGTAGGCGGTGCGGTGCGGGGTCCACAGGCGCTGGAACTGGTCGGGTGCGCCGGGTAGCTCGAAGGAATCCTGCACCGAGGGTGCGGCGGTCTCGGGGGTCGTGTTCTCGCTCATAGTCCCATTCTATAGCGTTTTCACGTTCCTACCAGGGGCGTCCACGGGTCGGCAGCGTGGGTCGGCAGAGGCCCCGCGGCAGAAGCTAAAAGGGGCGCCGGTCCCGTCCACAAGAACGAAACCGGCGCCCCTCAACGCTACGGGCTCTAGCCCTCGAACTTCGTCAGCTGCACCGTGCGAGTCTCACCGCGGAAGGTGAAGGAGAAGGTCAGCATGCCGTCGCGCACCGCAAATTCCTTTTCGGATTCCGAAGATGCCAGCGGGTTGCTGTCCATCGTTCGGCGGTCGCCGACCGAGGTCCAGCTGTAATCCCCCTGACCGGCCTCGAAGGTTCCGACCCAGACGACCGTGGCCATCTCTTCATAGTTGAGGTGGTAGGTCACGGTGATCTTATTGCCGCGCACCACGGCAGCCACGTAGTTCTCGGTATCACCGAGCTGCAGCCACGTGCTCTCCGTCTGCGATGCGTCATCGCGCGGAACGTAGGTCTCGGAACTGGAGGAGGGAACCTCGGAGATAATCTGAATTTCCGAGGTTGCCGCGCCGGACGGGGTGGCACGAGCGGAGGCGAACGAGGCGTCATCGACGGTGACCGTTCGGGCGGCCAGGGATGCACCATTCGATGAGCTAGAAGCGCCGGCCGTTGTGGAGGCGCACATGCCCAGGGTGAGCGCACCGGTCAGAGCCAGCACGCCCAGAGTGGTTTTAGAAGCCACGGATTGCTCCTATTGATATGAGTGTTTGAGTGAGAGTTGTGAGTGCATGCCGGAACGAAACGAACATAAAACAACACCCCGTAGCACGCGGGCTACAGGGTGTCTTCGTACGCCAGCACGTAGATAGTGTATCCGCAGTGGTGACCTATTGTGTAGACCTACTAGGCATCTTGAGCGATAGTTTCCTCACATTTTGACTTTTTGGGGAATAGTTTCGAGCTAACCACCCGGGGTGTCTCGCGGCCACAATGAGGGGTTGATGCGCTGTAAATTATATGTTGCTTACCGTTGGATTAAGTGCGTTCAAGGTGTTTCGATACGTTTTGAGGGGAGCACCTGCTCGTACCCTCCCAAACCCCTCGAGACAGGGCCTCCCGAAGCTACTTGCGGGAACGGAATGAGAACTTCTCACGAATAATCGTGAAGGTCTGGCGGGTTTCCTCCAGCAGGGCCACGGGCTCCTGCTCGGACACATCCTCGCGCACCGCAACCTCGCTACCGGTAGCGCGACCGGTCTCGGCACCAGAGTCAGCGCGGTCAGCGGCAGCCCGGCGGCTGAATCCAGCCCACTCTTCACTCGGGCCTTCAGCTCCCGAACCGCCACCCCAACCAGCGGCGGGCACATCCGTCGCCTCGGGTACCGGACGAACACCGTCCTCGTCCACCACTTCCCGAAGCGTGTAGGCCGGGTTATCGCGGCGGGCGTACTCGCGGGCCAGCAGGGCACGCAACTCAGAAATCTCCTGGCGAAGATTGTCCACGTCAGCCTTGGTTGCGGGGTACTCCTGCTCCTCCCTGCCACCAAACTTTTCGATAATCCAGCTCGCGAGCGCACCGGTAGCAACCGCGACCAAGCCCCCGCCGTACAGCATGACGATCACGGCGATGACCCTGCCGATACCGGTGACCGGGTAAACGTCTCCGTAGCCGACCGTGGCGAGGGTCGTGAACATCCACCAGTAGGCGGTGGGCAGGTCACGAATCATCGCGCCCGGCTCGGAGGACTCCACCGAATAGATCGACAGGGCAAACATGATGATGAAGATCGCGGTGTATCCGAAGAGCTTCACCGCCAGCTCTGAGAGCCTCTTATATTGGCGGTTGGCGGTCATATAAATCATGGAGAGGAAGCTGACAATACGCCACGCGGGCAGCAGCACAATCGCCAGGTTCATCAGGTTATGCGTGATGAAGTAGAGTCGCCGCGGCGCCAAGTACAGGCGAATGCAGTAGTCGGCGGCGAATAGGCCCCACAGGATCATCTGAATGATGTTGAGGTACGCGTCGTACGGCTCCTGAATGCGTGTGCTCATGATGGGCGCGGCGAACGCGAGCAGGTACAGTACGGACGCCACGAACATGGGCGTGGAGGAGCGTTCCTCCCACGCCGCCAGGTTCTTCTCGCCGCGGTACTTGCTGAGCGTGCGGAACAGGCGGGTGCGCGGGGCGCGACGCGGCGGGTCCGTGACGGTGCGGGTGACCGTGCGGATAGTCGTGGTGTGCGTTTCAGGTTCGCCTACATCAATAATCTCGGCGTCACCATCGGGGTTACCCTGGGTGCCCGCTTTCTGGTCGCCCTTGCCGTGCGGGTGATGCGTGGTGCGGGTGATGCGACGCTCCTCGCGGTGCGTACCGTCCGGCGCATCGGTGGTGGCGTATTCTTCGACGACCTCTTCGTAGTCGTCGGGGTCCAGGTCGGTGGAGTAGACGGAGTGGGTGCTGTCCAGGCGGGCGCTATCAATCTGCACGGCATCAACCTGTACTGCCTCCATGCCGGGGGCGGTAGCCTCTGCGGGGCTACTTGCTGCAGCACTAGTTTTGGCGGCACTGGATTCTGCCGGTGCCGACTGGGTATAACCAGCCTTCGTGGTATTCTCAGCGGCGGCTTCAGATGCGGTAGTTTCAGATGCAACAGTTTCAGGGCGCGCAGACGCACCCACCGGGCTGTTCCCCGGAATATTGCCCGAGGTATTCCCCGAGGTATTCCCCGAGGTATTGGGTGCTGTGCCGTTCTTTACCGTGTTGTCTGTCTGGTTCTGTTCTGCCTTATCCATAGTGTGAATGATACTCCACGCCGTTGCGTTTGCGTTTCTATTTCGTTGCACTGTGACCTTGTGCTGTGACCTTTGGGCGGCGGTCTTTACACCGCGGTTTTGTGCACGATACTGTGTCGAAATCGGGCGGCGGTTCGGTTGCGGTGGAGAACCGTTCGGGTGCGAAGATGACGGTGTATTGTGCGGGTGTGGATCGTAAGGAGCGTAGTGTGCCTGCGGGTGGCCGCGTGTTTGTGGAGGATTTGGGGGTGCGTGCTTCGGCGGGTTCTCCCCTATTTTGTGGTGTGGTGACTTCTGATAGTACTGCTAGCTGGAATGTTACGGCCCTCGGCGGCCGCGCCTAAGAAAAACTCAAACCGGATTGTGGGAGGTGGGCGCGCCTCCACAGATACGCTCGAGCAACCCCGCACGATGAGCATAATACCCCCGGGAAGCCCGCCAACACGCGGCACACCCCGCCGCTCGCTTCGGTGTAAAACCGACACCCCGTATGGTGACAAGTAGTCGCCAAGCTTAGCCATAGCTAAGCGGAAAAGACGGTGTTCAAGAGCACATACTGAAAGGTAAGACAGTCTCACTAAGGAGATTCATCATGACCACCGTTGTGTCAAACACTTCCAAAGCACTCAAGTCCCCCTACGAGGACACCCTCAAGCGTCTACTCTCCGATGCGCGCGCAGAAGCCGTCGAATCCAGCGTCTCCGAACTCGAGCGCCTGGCAATCTCCCACGACGCATCCCACTACCTGCTCGTGCCCGCCGGCCTGGTCCGCCCCGACTCCGCCGAAGACGTCGCCAACATCTTCCGCGCAGCCGGCGACCTCGGCCTGCCGCTGACCTTCCGCTCCGGCGGCACCTCCCTCTCCGGCCAGTCCAGCGGTGACGGCCTCATGGTCGACACCCGCCGCCACTTCAAGAAGATTGAGGTCCTTGAAGACGGCAAGAAGGTTCGCGTGCAGCCCGGCGCGACCATCATGATGGTCAACAACTACCTGGCGCCCTACGGCTACAAGCTCGGCCCCGACCCGGCATCATGGTCCGCCTGCACCATCGGTGGCGTGGTCGCTAACAACTCCTCTGGCATGTCTTCGGGCACCAAGTACAACACGTACAACACCCTGGACTCCATGGTGTTCGTACTGCCCAGCGGCACCATCATTGACACCGCTGAGCCGGACGCTGACCAGAAGCTACGCTCCCTCGAGCCCGAGCTCCACGAGGGCCTGCTGCGCCTGCGCAAGCGCGTGACCGAGAACCCCGAGTCCATGGCGAAGATTCGCCAGCAGTACTCCATGAAGAACACCATGGGTTACGGCCTGAACTCCCTGGTCGACTTCGAAACCCCCGTGGACATTCTGCAGCACCTGCTGATTGGTTC
This sequence comes from Rothia sp. HMSC068F09, assembly GCF_001812775.1. NCBI lineage: Bacteria > Bacillati > Actinomycetota > Actinomycetes > Micrococcales > Micrococcaceae > Rothia > Rothia sp. HMSC068F09. Next base: position 76,782 of record NZ_KV810418.1, on the reverse strand, counting down.
GGAAGGTACCCTCGGCTTCGTTGCTTCGGCAACCTACCGCACCCTGCCGATTCTGAAGAACACTTCGACCGGCCTGCTCGTGTTCAACAACCTGCTGGATGCCGCACGCTCCGTGCCCGAGCTGGTCGCCAACAAGCTGGCCACCGTCGAGCTCATGGACGCCACCAGCATCCGCGTGGCTCAGCGTACCGGCCAGGCCGCCGAGGCGCTCGCCGCCATCGACGTGAAGGATCACGCCGCCCTGCTGGTCGAGTTCCAGGGCAACTCCGAGCAGGAGCTGAACGACCTGGCCGCCGCTGCCGCCCCCATGTTCAAGAACCTGCCGGTCACCTCCCCCGTGTCGATGACCAGCAAGCTGTCCGAGCGTAACGCCCTGTGGGCTGCACGCCGCGGCCTGTACACCACCGTCGCTGGTAACCGCCGCTCCGGCACCAACGCACTGCTGGAAGACGTGGTCGTGCCCGTCGAGGTTCTGGGTAACACCTGTAGCGACCTGACCAAGCTGTTCGACGCACACGGCTACCAGGATTCCGTGATCTTCGGTCACGCGAAGGACGGTAACATCCACTTCATGCTGAATGAGCAGTTCCGCGACCCGAAGCAGCTGGACCGTTACCGCGACTTCACCGAGGAAATGGTGCAGCTGATTCTGGGTAACGACGGCTCGCTGAAGGCTGAGCACGGTACCGGCCGCATCATGGCTCCGTTCGTGAGCCGCCAGTTCGGTGACGAGCTCTTCGACGTGATGCGCCAGATCAAGCGCCTGATTGACCCGAAGGGCTTCATGAACCCGGGCGTTCTGCTGGTCGAGCCGGATACCGACTACGTGACCAATCTGAAGGTCGCCGAGACCGTCGAGGAAGAAGTCGACCGCTGTGTGGAGTGCGGCTACTGCGAGCCGGTCTGCCCCTCCCGCAACCTGACCCTCACCCCGCGTAAGCGCATCGTGCTGCGCCGTGAGATTGCCGCCGCCGAGGCGAACGGCGACCACGAGCTGGCCGAGCGTCTGCGCAAGGAGTACGAGTACAACGGTATTGAGACCTGCGCCGTGGACGGCATGTGCCAGACCCGCTGCCCCGTGAACATCAACACCGGTGACCTGATTCGCCGCCTGCGTTCCGAGAACCAGGACAAGCTGGCCGCCGCCGGCTGGAAGGTCGCCGCACAGCAGTGGGGCGTCATGGATAAGGTTGCCGGCAAGTCCCTGACCGTGGCCAAGAAGATGCCGTTCCCCCTCGTGCACGGCACCACCACCATTGCCCGTAAGATCATGGGCGACGACATGGTTCCCTCCTACAAGAAGGACCTGCCGGTCGGCGGCCCGGCACGTAAGCCGCATAAGGACGCTAACGCTGAGATTGTGTTCTTCCCCGCCTGCGTGAACTCCATGTTCGGCGGCGTGGACGGCGAAGATAAGCACGACCCGATCAACGCAACCCAGGCGTTCATCCGCCTGTGCGAGCGTACCGGCGTGAAGTACCGCATCCCGGACAACATTGGCGAGATGTGCTGCGCTACCCCGTGGAAGTCGAAGGGCTTCACCGACGGCTACTCGATTATGAGCGACCGCGTGCTGAAGTCCCTGTGGGAGGCTACCGACGGTGGCCGCCTGCCGGTCGTGTGTGACGCTTCGTCCTGTACTGAGGGCCTTGAGGTGATGCGCGAGAAGGTTATTAAGGCGCTTGAGCACAAGATTGTGAACGGCCTGAAGCCGGGCGAGCCGGACTTCTCGCGTCTGCGCATGTACGATGCGGTTCAGTTCGCCGCCGACAACATGCTGGACAAGCTGACCGTGTCTGCTCCCCTGCCGTCGGTTGCCCTGCACCCGACCTGCTCCATGACCCACCTGGGCACTCAGCCTGCGTTCGAGAAGATTGCGAACGCGATGAGTGACGACGTGTACGTGCCGAAGCACTGGGGTTGCTGTGGCTACGCGGGTGACCGCGGTATGCTGCACCCCGAGCTGACCGCAAGCGCTACCGAGGCTGAGTCTGCCGAGCTGAGCGAGCAGAAGGAATTCGCCGCATACATTTCGGCGAACCGCACCTGCGAGCAGGGTATGACCGAGGCGACCGGCCACACCTACCAGAACGTGCTGCAGCTGCTGGAGCGCACCACCCGCTAAGGGCTGAGCGCATAACAACCGTATAAAGAAGGGACCCGGCGGGCTATCTGATGGATAGCCTGCCGGGTCTTTTTGATGACTTGAAGTATCTCGCAGGAATCAATAACCCTGTATTATTGCTACTCAGGAACCCTATAAGGGTCTCATCTCGATTGTTCACTCACAACGGCAGCGAAGGAGCACCGTGTCTATCACCCCGACTACTGTTCAGCTATATACAACTCTTTGGGAGGGCGATGTTGTAGAGCGTGTTACTTACCAGCTCTATAACCGAAACATTACGATTGATAAGCTCCCCCGCACTCTGCTTGAGAAATACAAAAACGAAGAGGAACTGCATTTCTCCGGTATCTACTTCCTCACGAATTCCTCAGCAAACGACCCCCGCCTGTATATTGGCCAGGCGGCAAAACGCCTGAATGGAAATGGGCTGATAGGCCGTATTCGTGAGCATGACCGCTCTAAAGATTTCTGGGATACCGCGTATCTGATTACTTCCACCGACAATTCTTGGGAAGCGACGGAACTGAACTACCTGGAAAGCGCGTTCTGTCGTGAGGCTCAGAAGGTTGGCAGATATCGTCTGGAGAATGGCATTATCCCCTTCGCCGGAAATATCGCAAAAGTGAAGAAAGCAATTCTGCGTTCCCTCGTCCTTGAAGTTCTACTGATGCTACGCGCGAGTGGTCACCGCATGTTTGAGCCCATCACCCCGAAGAAGGCTAAGTCGACGGGTACAGAGGTAACAGCGAATGCACCGGCTGATGATTCTTCTACTATTTCTCAGCCGGAAGAAGCTCAGCTCCCTGCCGCTTTGGCTGATGCAGTATTCCGCATTAAGCGCAAGGAGTTGAAGCATCCGGCTCGCGCTCGGATTGTCAATATCTCTGGTACTCGTGTGGGCGTTGAGGTATTTGAGGGTGAGCTTCTGCCGGTGCGTGCACCGAAGAAGGCCGAGGCGCGCTATCTGAAGGATTTGGAGGCTTTGGAAGCTACCCGCGCTGAGCAGGTTGCCGCCGGTCACCTGGATGGTTTGAAGATTGTGAAACCGATTGAGTTTACAAGCCAGTCTGCTGCTTCCCGTTTTGTTCTGGGCGGCGCTTCGAGCGGTAATGCGGATTGGGTTTTGGAAACTGATCCGAACATTTCGCTGGGTGGGTTCCTGCAGAACCTTGACGGTTCTCAGAACTAATCCCCTGTGTGCTGTATATGAGAAGACCCGGCGGGTACTACATCTTTAGTACCCGTCGGGTTTTCTACTAGTTTTAGGATTACCCAGCCTGATTGCTCTCGCTCTCGAAGAGGCGGTCGCAAAGTTCCCCGTCAGCTTCGGTCACGATAATGACCGGCTTACCACCCGCAATCTTGCGTACGCGGGCGAGCGTGTCAGCCTCATCTTCACCGGGAGCCACAGGGACCACCTGACACTCCCCTCTCGCCTTCTGCGCAGCGAGCGCAACAAGTGCTCTATGTTCCGGATTTCGGCGAGCAGACAGGTTGAAACGACCCGCAATACGAGCCCGCTCCTTCATCACCTCGACGCTTGCCATACCTTCGCCCCTTTCAAAATGCACTTCAACAGCAAAGCCTGCTAATTCTTCGTGAACAAACTTGGCTTCCCGAAAAACCCGGCGGGCTATCCGATGGATAGCCCGCCGGGTCCGTTTTCGTCTGCTACAGCACTTATTTTCGACTATTAAATAGTCCAATAATCAATACTGCTATTGAGATGCCGTATAGAATTCCAAGCACCATGTCGCTGACATTTGACACTACGTTCAAGATAATTGCCAGGATCAAGAACAGCATCCCAACAGGAACATACTTATTCGACTTCATACGCTCGTGCTCCCTCAATATTCAACAGCGATACGCCATTTCAGGGCTATATTAAATAGCTGCAATATACATAATATTGATTTTTGAGAAAATTGTCAAAATTGAGAGGAATCCAGCGATTGTCTTATGTTACATCTTTTTCATTGCGTTTTCAGCAATTTTACGAGTCACTACCCCCATTATCCAGTGAACAAATATCAAATTTAGAAACATTAAAATTACACACAGAATGGATGCTGCAACTATACTTTCAAAAGCAAGCCCCAAATATTCAATGGAACTATATACTAAATAAACACTACCCGGAAAAAGTACAATGCTTGAAATTAGCGACGGAATATACCTCCTTACTACGATGCTTTGCGCTATATGAATTAATAAATGTATCAAGAATGCGATAAACACACCTGTCCACACTATATACACTTTCCATATTGTAGCCACATAAGTCACTACAATACATATCACATATTCTTCAAGCACCGCAACCGAAAATCCCTCAGTACTGAAGTTTCTATACAATTTTCGAAGGATACTATATTTTTCTATTAGGTCAAGATTTTTTTCAAACCATACCCTAAAACCTACTATCTCCTCCATCTCATGGACCATAAAAATAACAGGAAACAACCACAGATTTACTTCCACTTTCACCTTCTAAATATCTAGATTTAATTACATAGACCGAATAATTCCTTGCCGTTATTATTTTTTAAATATAATCATCATTTCAATTATAAGACCGTGGTGAAAATTTTAGGCTGAAACACTCCTCTTTTTAGAATACTCAAAGAGACCACCCCCTCCGCAGCTTGTCGCCGCAAAGGGGGTGGTTTCTATATGCGAGCTAGACCAGACAGCCTAGTGCTACTCAGCAGCCTCAGTGCTGGGCTTGGGGTCTTCGTTCACGCGGTTGCGGATATGCTCCACAATACGTGCCACAGCCTCATCCACGGGCACGCCGTTCTCCTGCTTGTTACCGCGGAAACGGAACGAAACAGCGCCGTGCTCCGCATCCTCACCGCCGGCAATCAGAATGAACGGAACCTTCTCAGTAGACGCGGTACGAATCTTCTTGGTGAAGCGATCCGAACCGTAATCCACCTCAACACGCACGCCGTGCGCACGCAGCTTGTCCGCGATCTCGGTCATGTAGTCGTTGAACGCCTCAGCCACGGGAACACCAATGACCTGAACCGGCGACAGCCATGCCGGGAACGCACCCGCATAGTGCTCAGTCAGCACGCCCAGGAAGCGCTCAATCGAGCCGAACTTCGCCGAGTGAATCATGACCGGCTCCTGCACGGTACCGTCAGCAGCCTGGTACTCCAGACCGAAACGGCTCGGCTGGTTGAAGTCGTACTGCACGGTCGACATCTGCCAGGTACGGCCAATCGCGTCCTTCGCCTGAACCGAAATCTTCGGGCCGTAGAACGCAGCACCACCCGGATCCGGAACGAGCTCCAGACCGGTCTCCTTCGCAACCTGCTCCAGAACCGCGGTAGCCGCCTCCCACTGCTCATCAGTACCGATGAACTTATCCTTCTTATCACCCTCAGTGTCGCGAGTCGACAGCTCAAGGTAGAAGTCAGTCATGCCGAAGTCCTCAAGCAGGCTCAGCATGAACTTCAGCAGGTGACGCACCTCGTCCGGTGCCTGCTCCTTGGTCACATACGAGTGCGAGTCGTCCTGGGTAATCATGCGCACGCGGGTCAGGCCCTGCAGCACGCCGGACTTCTCGTCACGGTACACGGTGCCGAACTCGAAGAAACGCAGCGGCAACTCACGGTACGAACGGCCACGAGAACGGTAAATCTCGTTGTGCATCGGGCAGTTCATAGCCTTCAGGCGGTAGTTACCGTTGTCCAGCTCCATGGGCGGGAACATGCCATCCGCGTAGTACGGAAGGTGACCGGAAGTGTAGAACAGGTCTTCCTTCGAAATGTGCGGGGTGCTGACGTACTGGAAGCCCTCCTGAATGTGGCGGGTGCGCACGTAGTCTTCCATCTCGCGCTTAATCACGCCACCCTTGGGGTGAATCACCGGCAGGCCGGGACCAATGGTCTTCGGGAAGGAGAACAGGTCCAGCTCACGGCCCAGACGGCGGTGGTCGCGGCGCTCCGCCTCAGCGATGCGCTCCTTGTAGGCGACCAGCTCGTCCTTAGTCGGCCATGCGGTACCGTAAATACGCTGCAGCATGGGGTTCTTCTCAGAACCGCGCCAGTACGCGCCACCGGCACGCATCAGGGCGTAACCGTTAGCAATCAGCTTGGTGTTCGGCAGGTGCGGGCCGCGGCAGAGGTCCTTCCAGACGGTCTCGCCGGTCTTCGGGTGCACGTTGTCGTAGATGGTGATTTCACCCTCGCCGACCTCCACGGATGCGCCCTCGGCAGCATCCGCGCCAGAACCGGGGCCCTGGCTCAGGGAGAGCAGCTCCAGCTTGTACGGCTCGTTCGCCATCTCGGCGACGGCCTCGTCGTGGGTGACCACGCGGCGGCGGAACAGCTGACCGGACTTGATGATCTTCATCATCGACTTCTCGATCTTCTTCAGATCTTCCGGGGTGAAGGGCTCAGCCACATCAAAGTCAAAGTAGAAGCCGTCAGTAATGTACGGGCCAATACCCAGCTTGGCGTCCTTACGGTACTCCTGCACCGCCTGCGCCATCACGTGCGCGGCAGAGTGGCGCAGAACGTTCAGGCCGTCCGGCTCATGAATGAAAACCGGCTCAACGGAATCGCCAGCAGACAGCTCGTGGGAGAGATCAACCAGCACGCCGTTCACGCGTGCCACAACGATCTTCGGGTCGTCAGCGAACAGCTCAGCGGCAGTCTTCGCGGTGACCTCGCGTTCCTCACCGGAAACGCTAATAACAATTGCTGAAGAATCAGCGGCAGACATAAGTCTCCTTAACTCAGGCGCTCGCGGCCGCTCGGGGCGCCGCGGGTGCGCATACTATTCCGCACTGTACTGGTGCACGGACACACACCATCTTACAACGGCTCCCAGCCAACGCTCAGCTTGAGGGCGGACTAGTCCGCATGATGCTCACGCGTATGCTCGTGAACGTCAGTCACAATGTGACTAATATGATGGTCCTTCAGACGATAAATCGTGGTGCGGCCGTGCTGCTCGCGGTCAATCACGTGCGCCTCACGCAGGATGCGCAGGTGATGCGAGGCCAGCGGCTGAGAAATACCCAGGCAGGTGTGCAGCTCGCTCACGCTGTGCGGGCGGTGCACCAGGTGGTGCGCAATGGCCAGGCGCAGCGGGTTCGCGAGCGCCGAGAAGATTGCCACGGACGGGCCGAACTGCTCCTCCCAGTCCTTGGGGCCGCTCCCCTCGAAAAGAGGTGCGGAGGCGGGCGCCCCGGTAGCGTGGTCGGCGTGGTGGGTGTTAGCTTCGGCGGAATTTTCGTGGTGGTCTTCGTGGTGGCTAGTCATAGTATTTTCACCTTATGTACAGGTGCGGGGCACGTCAAGGAAGTTACGCCTGCGCGGCGTGCTTTCTTGACGTGCCCCTCTCCCCTATGTGCGCTAATACTGCTGGTGCGTCCGGCTAGCGGTTAGCGACTGCCACCTGCAGGTAACCCTCGGAGGACTTCACGCCCTTGTCGGTCACCGCGCGGTAGCGAACCAGCGGCGCGAAACCCTGCTTCGACTTGGCGGTCACCGCAATGCCCTGGGTGCCGTCGGGCAGGTTCACCACGCGGTAGGTGCCGTACTCGTCGCTGTAGGAGCTGACGACCTGGCCGCGCTGGTTCAGCAGCTCCAGCTTCTTCACGGTCTCACCGCGGCTGAACGCGCCGAAGGAAGCCTCGTCGTTGTTCAGCACCGCCACGTTCTGGGTGGTACCCGAGTACAGCGAGACCGAATCCTCGCGGGCAATCGGGCTGTTCTTATCCACAACGTGCACCTTCAGCGGGATCGAGTACAGCTGCGCGGCTGCACCCTTCTTCGCCTTCACGTCGGACATGCGGGCGGGTGCCTTGCCGGTGCGGTTCACGGTAATCTTCGAACCATTATCGCGACGCAGGTCCCAGGTGGTGCCGGTGACCTCGTGGGTATTCAGATCAATCGAGTAGGTGCCGGTCTTGCCGTTGGAGGCAAAACGAATACCGGTCTCAGCGCTGGAGAACTGGCCACCAGCGGTGTTGACCTTCTCCTTGTTCACCCAGCGGCTGGGGCGGAAGTTCGGGGTCTGCTCGATTTCCTGGAAATTGTAGTCGCGGGCGTAACGGTAGTTCGGGGAGACCTTGTGGCTCTGGTGCACGCTCTGCGCCACGGCGGTTTCACCCGAGTAGACGGTGGCGTGATGCTCTGCCGGCTGGTAAATCACGCCGGACCCGGTTCCGGTCTTGCCGTAGGAGTCAGCGGGGAAGCTGAACTTCACGGCGCCCGAGGCCTGGTTCACCGCGGTCGCCTGGCTGTCGGCGTCGCTGATGCGCGGCGCATCCGGGGTGCGCACGGTGGCGCGGCGAACGCGCAGGCTGCGTGCGGTCACGGGGCGTGCAATCTTCTCCGCGGCGCCCTGCTTATCCTTATCGGCGGCGTTATCCGCCGCGTTATCGGTGACGGCCTTCGCATCGGTGGCGGCGTTCGTCTCGGGAACCTGCAGGCCCTCGCGGCGGGCGGCGTTCTCTGCGGACTCGGTGTAGTTCACCGGCATCCACTGCACCTGCTGCCACGGGAACTGGTTGCCCGTAAAGCCGCTGGGCACGAAGTTCGCGAACATGGCGGCCAGCTGCGGGTCTTCCTTGTACACGTTCTTACCCTGGCGCGCGTAGGGCGCGTAGGAGCTGGGAGCCTCCAGGTTGAAGGCGTTGGTGAAGAGGTTGTGGTCCGTCAGGATGAAGCCGTATTCCTTCATCGCGGTCAGGATCATGCGGGTGAGCTGGTCGTCCGCGTGGCCGGTGTTGGCCAGGAACTCCTCCACGTCGAAGCTGGCGGGCAGGAAGCCACGCTGGCCGGCACGCGGTGCGTTCGGGTACTTGGAAAGGTCCAGCTTGCCGTCGGTACCCTTCGCGGGGAAGGAAGCGCTCATGGCGGCGTAGTCGGCGGCAGTAATGGAGACCATGTGGTTGATCTTGCCGGCCTTCAGCTCGTCCACGCCAATCTGGGTGAGCTCGTTGGCCATGCCCACGACCGAGGAGGTGCCGTTCTTGAGGGTCAGCCAGTAGTTGTCCTCGCCCACGCCCTCGAAGTTGGGCTTGGCGAGCATGTAGCCGCCCGAGGAGACGTGGTAGGTCGCAGGGTAGTCCACCGCCACGGGAATATCCACGGTGCCGCGGGTTCCTGCAGGCACCTTGTAGGTAATCTCACCGGTGGTCTCGTTGATGGACGCGCCGGGCACATTCTTGGCCAGGCGGAACTTGGCGCCGCGCGCGATCGGGTACGAGGTGCGGGCGTTGCCGGACTTCACGTCGATGCTTACGGGGGCCTTGATGGTCACGGTCTGACCGGCGTTGCCGCGGCCCACGGTCTCGTACTGAATCTTGGCGCTCTTGGGGGTGGAGGCGTTGCCGCCGCCAACCTGCACACGGGCGGTGCTGGTGTAGGTCTGGGCGTCGGCGTCCTTCACGAACTTGAAGTAGGAACGCCAGATGCCGGTCGCCTCGTCGTACAGGGCGAGGGACTGGTCACCCGAGAGGCCGTGGTCTTCGGCCAGCCAGCCCGGAATCGGCACGCCGCCGGTCAGGATGCGCTTATTCTCAGCCTTGGCGTTAACGCGCTGATCGCGGGAGACGACCTCGACATACTCCTGGTGCGGGTTGGCGGAGTTCACCGCGAGGGTCGGGATGTTCTCGTGGGCGCCAACGGTCTGGGAGCGGTCCTTGCGGACGGTACCCGCGTTAATGGCGGTGGTGACGGGGTGGTTACCGGCGTCCGCGCTGTACTCGAGGAAGGTGCGGCTGATCTCGCTGCTGTTGGGGGCAACGGCTTCGGTGCCGGTGAGCTTCTGCGCGGCGAAGGAGTCGCTGGCGAGCTTGCCACTCAGGGGCGAGGTGTTCTCGGTGGTAATCAGGTTTTCCCGAGTCAGGGACGAGTTCACCGGTGCCAGGGTGTTGATGGTCTTTGCCTGCTGGTCTTCGTTCCAGTAGCAGGTGGGGCCGGGTGCCACGGAGGTGAGGGTTGCGAGGGTCGGCACGTTCTTCTGGCCGGCCTCAACGCAATTGGTTTCGCTGGAGGTGCCTTGCGTGGTCGTCGAAGCGGCGGGAGCCGCGAAGGTTGCCGGCAGGTTGGCGCCGGTGATGGCGGTGGCCAGTGCCGCGGTGACGGCGAGGGATGCGCGGCGGCGGCCGGCAACGCGCGGGTTCGCGTGTTGCTCCGAGCCGGCGGCCAGGCCCGTCGCTGAGGTTAGCGCGAGGGCCTGCGTAAAGTTCTGCGCGGCGGCCTCAGCAGTGGTACCGCGGGGTTCTGTACCTGGTTTTTGGGTGCAGTAATGGTCATGCGTTTTTCTTCCGTTCGTGTCGGCTTGTTTGAGTGAGTGCGTTTGTATGAACAAACACGGACGTGAGTGAAATATTCGTCTGCGAGTGCGTTGCGACGCCCCGAGAAACTGGCAGGAATTCCCAGGAAACTCTCAGACAATCCCCATACCCTACCGATTCCCGAGGGGTAAGCGCAAAACGAGAATGTGACAGTAACCACCCATATAGTCGCTAAAGGTTTAGGTTCAGGGTGAATTATCACTGCACTGTAATGTATTTACAGGTGTTCGTTTCAAAAGAATTTGCACCCGAGTGCCTAAGCCTTCCTCCTAGTCAGAGGAAACTCCCGACGAAAAACAAAAAATCCGCACCCTTCCCCGAAATGGTGCACCAAACAAGCCCACTGTGACCCCCGACATGACAAATGTTGAATTTCTCACACTCGGCCACATCCTGGGACTCCTGCCCCATCGCACCCCCGTAGCCACCCCGCCACAAACACCTCGAACCCCTTCGCGCGAGGGTGAAATCGGGGTAAAGGGTGAAGGTTTTTACACCCTAATCCCGCTCTTGCGCACAGATTAATCATTCATTCCTGCAATTTTTCTTACCCTAGAATGTAATCCCCCTTGCGCGGTTTCCACTAGGCAGATAAGGCATAAAAGGGCATCCCACCCGCGCCTTGCCGACGCGGATGGGATGCATAAGTATTCAGTTCTGGAGGCCTTCTGAGGACCCGGGCGAAGGGCCGCAATCCGGGCCTTTTCAACAGGAACCGGCACGAAACCGTATCGGCCGAACCGGTCCCGCATCGTCCCTATCCTGCAGACACTCCCCTACAGCGCGCCTGCCTCCGAGCAGACATTCACCAGCTCGCCGATGCCCTCGATGCGGGTGCGCACCTCCTGCCCCGGCTTCAGCCACCGGCGCGGATGCAGCGAAAGCCCCACACCGGCGGGCGTACCCGTGGCCACGATATCGCCGGGCTCCAGGGTCATGAACCGCGAAATATACGACAGCAGGTACGCGGGGCTGAACAGCATGTCCGCGGTCGAGCCGCGCTGACGCACCTCACCGTCTACCGCGCAGGTCAGCTCCAGGCCGGCAAGCGGATCCACCTCGTCGGCGCTCACGATGACCGGGCCGAACGGAGTCATCGCATCCCAGTTCTTACCCTGGAACCACTCCGAAGAACGCCCTTGCCAATCACGCACCGACACGTCGTTGATGACCGTGTAGCCCATCAGCGCCTCAAGCGCCTGCTCCTCGGTGGCGTTGCGCAGGCGCACCCCGACCACCAGGCCCAGCTCAACCTCCCAGTCGACCTTCGTGCTGCCCGTGCCGTCGTCGGCGGGCATGCGAATCTGATCATTCGGGCCGATGAGCGCGTTCGAGAACTTCGCAAAGAGCGCCGGGTACTCGGGCACCGGCAGGTTCATCTCTTCGGCGTGGTCGCGGTAGTTCAGGCCGGCGCACACGACCTTGCCGGGCTTATCCAGCGGCCGCACGAAGGGCAGGGATTCCCAGAGCTGCTCGCTGTGACCCATGACCGTCGCGCCGTTCTCCTTCAGAATCGACAGCGCGTTCTTCGGGTCGCCAAAGTTCAGGCGGAACCGGCTGTAGAAATTGAGCAGAGGGCTCAACTTGGCCGGCAGCTCGTACACGGTCTCCTCGAAGAAGCAGACCGCGCGGCTGCCCTTCGAGTCTTTAATCTGTGCCCAACGCATATGCGCTCCTTTGCTTTACTCTAGTGCGTTTACTGTGTACGGATGTTCCGGGGCTCCCCCCTCGGGCCGCCTACTTGAAGCCGTGGCTCGCGTAGGCCTCCACGATGGCGTCCTCAAGGTCCTCCATGAGCAGGCTCGGGTTCGCATCCTGCGCCGCGCCCACCGTGGCGGGGTCGAGGTCCATGCCGAGAGCACGGTACACATCAGCGGTGACCGCCCGCAGAGGCGCAGAATCGGAGACCACGATGCCGGTGCTAAACCACCAGCCGCCGGTCACCACGCGCTGGGCGGTGCCGACCAGTTTGATGCGGCCACCACCTGCGGAGGCGGGCAGCTGCGCGTGCACCGAATACTCGCCGGGGCAGTACTCCCCCGGAATCTCGCCCATGCGCGCATCCACGCCGACCTCGCGCAACGCCTGTGCGTACATGGAACCGAACAGTTCGTAGCGTAGGGTGTTGCCGCTGCGGGCGTCGGAGGCGGGCTGAAAATGGTCCACGACCAGGCACCCCTGATGGTATGCGGCGGCATGCCCACCGACCTTACGCACTAGCACCTCGAAGCCGTGCTCAGCACACGCCGCAGAGGCTTCCGCGAAGCCGGAGTTCAGCTCGTCACGGCGGCCGAACGCGACCGTCGGGTTCGGCTGATACATGCGTAGGGTGGCTTCACGCTTGCCGGTTGCCACCTCGCGGAGCATCTGCACCGTCTGCTCGTGGTGAATGAGGATATCACCCGACTCGGGCGTGGTTTCTCGAATAATCTGCACGTTCCTATTTTACGTTGCGCTCGTCACGCTGGCGTGTGGGTTGCGGAGCGTCTCAAGGGCGGCCCAGGAACAGCTCAGGGGTAGCCCAAGGGCGGCGCGTTCCTCAGCGCTCCCCCGGCGTTCTCCCAGCGTTCTCTCCCGGTCATTTTCCCGCCGCATCCCCCGCCGCCCATACGCGGCATCATACCCACATTTTTATGCCGAATTTATTCACTCCGTGAATCCAAACCATTACGATTAAAGGACTACGTGGCATCCCACACGTTGCCACAAGTACACAACACAGCATGACAACGCAGAAGAAACGCGCACACCGTGACGGAACCACCCGCCACGGACCAAACTGTACGTTTCATATAAGGAGTACGGACATGTCACAGTCCACCAACACAGCGGCACCCGCCGCCGCAACCAAACCGGAGGTGAACGGCAAGGACGCGAACGCAGCCCGCAAGCAGCGAAACAAGCTGATTCTGCACGTTGCCATCATCCTTGTAGCGACCCTCGCCATCTGGTTCGTTCCCGCCCCCGAAGGCGTCGACCCGCGCGGCATGCACATGCTCGCCATCTTCGTCGGCACCATCCTCGGCCTGATCCTGCAGCCGCTACCGACCCCGTCAGTGGCGCTTGTTGGCCTGGGCGCCGCAATGATTACCGGCACCATGGCGGCAAAGAACGAGGCGCTGACCGGCTTCGGTAACTCCTCCATCTGGATTATTGTTGCCGCGTTCTTCATCGCCGACGGCTTCCTCATCACCGGTCTGGGCAAGCGCATCGCACTGCTGTTCGTGCGTGCGCTCGGCAAGTCCTCGCTCGGTCTGTCCTACGGTATGGCAATCACCGACCTGGTGCTCGCCCCCGCCACCCCCTCCAACACGGCGCGTGCCGGTGGCGTGATTTACCCGATTATCCGTTCCCTCTCCGAGGTCAACGGCTCCACGAACGAGACCCCCGAATCGCGCCGTAAGCTCGGTTCCTACCTGCTCATGACCGAGGCGCAGGTCAACACCATCACCGCGGCAATGTTCCTGACCGCAATGGCGGGTAACCCGCTGGCGCAGAAGTTCGCGCACGACCGCGGCATCAACCTTGACTGGGGCACCTGGGCGCTTGCGGCAATCGTTCCCGGCCTTGCGGCACTGATTGTGATGCCGTGGATTATGTCGAAGATTTACCCGCCGACCATCAAGAAGACCCCGGACGCACCCGAGCACGCCCGCCAGGAACTGCACGAAATGGGCCCCATGAGCTCCAAGGAATGGATCATACTCGGCACCTTTGTGATGCTGCTGGTCCTGTGGGTTACCGGTACTTCCCTGGGTATTGACGCCACCAGCGCAGCATTCTTCGGCATCGCAATTCTGCTGGTCACCAAGGTCCTGACCTGGAAGGACCTGGCGAAGAACTCCAGCGCATGGTCCACCCTCATCTTCTTCGCCGTACTCGTCGGTATGGCAGACCACCTGAAGAAGCTCAAGGTCGTGGACTGGATTGGTCAGCAGGCGGCGAACAGCGTCAGCGGCATGGCGTGGCCCATGGCGTTCGCGGTCCTGGTTCTGGCGTACTTCTTCATCCACTATATGTTCGCTTCGAACACCGCGCAGATTGTGGCACTGTACGCTGTGTTCCTCGGTGCGGCGGTTACCGCGGGTGTTCCGCCGATGTTTGCGGCGCTGTTCCTCGGCTTCATGGGTAACCTGATTGGTGGTATCACCCACTACGCCTCCGGCCCGGCCGGCGTGTACTACGGTTCCGGATACTTCAGCGTGGGCGAATGGTTCAAGGTCGGTTTCATGGCCGCTATCGTGAACCTCGTCATCTGGGGTTCTGTCGGTACCGCATGGCTGTTCGCACTCGGCTTCGCTAACTAGTAGCGCAAGCCCCGCGGCGGCTTAGCTCAGCGTCAAGCACTGTATAAAAGCCCGGCAATCGCTGCATAAAGGCCCGGTATTCTCACGTGAATTTTCGTGTGAGGATGCCGGGCTTTTCAGCGCCCGCTGGATGCTCCGCACGGCGGTTTTTGGCGCGGTTTACAGTGCAAAACCTAGCAATCCCCCACCCCCTCCGTTAGGGTAGAAGAAAGACCCACAGCACCCTGGAGGACGCCGTGCATCAGGACCAGCACACTACTGCCCAAGCCAGCACCCAAACCACCACCCTGCCCAGCAGCAACCCCGCGCAGCTCAGTAGCCCGGCGCTCACCGAGCCGCAGCCGCTCGGCGCGTTCCCCGCCGGTTTCCTCTTCGGAGGCGCCACCGCCGCCAACCAGTTCGAGGGCGCCTGGAACGAAGACGGCAAGGGCCCCAGTCTGCAGGATGTGCTGCCCGCCGGCGGCCTGTACCCGCGCACCGCAGAGCCCACCGAGGACAACCTCAAGCTGGAGGGCATCGACTTCTACCACCGCTACCGCGAAGACATCGCACTGCTCGCGGAGATGGGGTTTAAGGTCTTCCGCTTCTCCATCGCCTGGTCGCGCATCTTCCCCCGCGGCGACGAAGAAACCCCGAACGAGGCGGGCCTCGCCTTCTACGACCGCGTGCTCGACGAGCTCGAAAAGCACGGCATGGAGCCGCTCATCACCCTCAGCCACTACGAAACCCCGCTGCACCTGGTCGAAGCGTACAACGGCTGGACCAGCCGCGAACTCATCGGCTTCTACGAATGCTACGCCCGCACCGTGTTCGCCCGCTACGGCAAGCGCGTAAAGTACTGGCTGACCTTCAACGAAATCAACTCGATGCTGCACCTGCCGTTCATGTCCGGCGGTATTAACACCCCGGCGGATCAGCTCAGCGACGCCGACCTCTACCAGGCGATGCACCACGAGCTGGTCGCCTCCGCGCGCGCCACCGCGGCGGCTCGCGAACTCGCGCCCGGCGCGCAGATTGGTTGCATGATTCTTGCCATGCCCACCTACCCGCTCACCCCCGACCCTGCCGACGTACTCGCCGCCATGCAGGCGGAACAGGCGAACTTCGCGTTCGGCGACGTGCACGTGCGCGGCGCCTACCCCGGCTACTTCCTGCGAGCCCTGCGTGAGAAGGGCGTGGAGCTGAACATCACCGAGCAGGACCGCGAAGACCTGAAGAACACCGTGGATTTCGTGTCGTTCAGCTACTACATGTCCACCTGCGCGACCGGCGACCCGGCACGCGGCGAGCGCGGCGAAGGCAACATCCTCGGCGGCGTGGCGAACCCGACCCTGCCCGCCAGCGAATGGGGCTGGCAGATCGACCCGACCGGCCTGCGCGTGGTCCTCAACCAGTACTGGGACCGCTGGCAGAAGCCGCTGTTCATCGTGGAGAACGGCCTGGGCGCACGCGACGAGCTGGTCGAGGTGGACGGCGAACTCACCGTGGAAGATGACTACCGCATCGACTACCTGCGCCAGCACCTGCACGCCGTACGCGAGGCGATTGAGGATGGCGTGAACGTGCTCGGCTACACCACCTGGGGATGCATCGACATGATTAGCGCCTCCACCGCGCAGATGTCCAAGCGCTACGGGTTCATCTACGTGGACCGTAACGACGACGGCACCGGCACCCTGGAGCGTTACCGCAAGAAGTCCTTCCACTGGTACCGCGAGGTGATTGCCAGCAACGGTGCGGAGCTGTAACCGGTCAGGTTCTACCCCCGCCCCGCGAAACTAGCACGCGAAACTCAGCATATAAAAGGCCCCCGAGACTCCGAATCTCGGGGGCCTTTACGTACATAATGCCTAGTCCATGGGCAGGTCGTTCATGCTGGTGGAAACGTACTCCCACCAGGTCGGCACCAGCCCCGCGTTCAACGCAACCCGCTGCGACAGCATGTGCGACGGGCTCGTACCGTAGAACGGCAGGTACCCTTCCGCCAGGGTCAGGCGTGCGGCATCGCGCACCAGGGCACTCGCAATACCCGCGCCGCGGAAGGCGGGCAGCACATCAATACCGATCTGACGCATAATCGGCGAGTCGTCGCTCATACCCACCATGGCTACCGGGTCGGCATTTGCGGGGATGCCGGCACCTTCGGTGTCACCGGCGCCGTCTACAGCGTAGGCGGCGAGCACCAGCACATCCGGGCGGCGTTCACTAAAGCCCAGGGCGTTTGAGTAACGCTTATCCCCGCGGAACGACTCGATCTGCTCTTCGCTCAGCAGGTCCACGCGCAGGCGGGTTACGCGCGCTTCCGTATCCTCCGGGGCAACCTCAAGCGCCCCCGCGGAGGCGTTCGCCTCCCTGCGAATAGTGCGCTCGCCGGTGATTTCGGCAAGCAGTGCCGCCTTCAGCTCGGCGGGGTCGACGCGGCGCATCATGCCCACACCGGGCACGGCGCACTTGACCTCCTGCGCCTGCACGCCCTCGGGTACGACCGAGTTCAGCAGGGCGCGGCCGGGCGTATAGTAGATGCTCGTGCCGCTAACCTGCTGGGTGTAGGGGGTGAGCAGTTCGTTAAGCTGGCGAAGCTGTGCATAGTCGCCCAGCCAGTTCGACTGGTCGCCGAGCATGTAGTCGATGGCTTTGTCCAGCACGCGCGGATGCTTGGCGCAGAGAATGCCTACGCTCGCGTAGTTGGCGACGCGCAGCTCCCAGATGTCGTCGTTGCGGCGGCGTGTGGCACCCATCTTCTCGGAGGGAGGCTGCACGGTGGCGAGTAGCGGTAGGCTCTCGGCCTCAGGATTGTCGCGCATCTCTTGAAGGGCGCGGCTAATCGACCCGGGCGCCTGGCAGAAGTCCGCCTCAAGCTGGGTGTGCAGGATGTGCCGCGCCCGGTCCAGGGTGGTCACGGCACCGCGACGCGCACCGAGGGCGGCGAGCTTGGCTTGGGCTGCTTTGACGCGATCTTCGGTGTTCACGGGGTCCTCTCGTTCGTCATTGAGTTTTTGGTTGAGATGCGGTCACCGCATCCCGCCGCAGTGTCATCGACGGGGAGACGGGGCGGCAATACGGTCTCAGCCCGACCCTACGCGCCACACGGGCGCGGGGTCGGGCTGCCTACGCTATTTCAGAATTTCCGCCAGGAAGGCGCCGGTGTGCGAGCCTTTGACGGTCGCCACGTGCTCCGGGGTACCTTCGGCGATGACGGTGCCGCCGCCGCTACCGCCTTCGGGACCCATGTCGACAATCCAGTCAGCGCACTTGATGACGTCCAAGTTGTGCTCGATGGTGATGACGCTATTGCCCTTGTCAACCAGCGATTGCAGCACGGCGAGCAGCTTGCGGATGTCTTCAAAGTGCAGGCCGGTGGTCGGCTCGTCCAGCACGTAGATGGAGCGGCCGTTGGAGCGCTTCTGCAGTTCGGTTGCGAGCTTCACGCGCTGCGCCTCACCGCCGGAGAGGGTGGTTGCGGGCTGTCCCAGGCGAATGTAGCCCAGGCCCACGTCCACGAGGGTGTTCAGGTGGCGCGCAATCGGAGTGAACGCGGCGAAGAACTCTGCGGCCTCCTCCACGGGCATTTCGAGCACGTCGGCGATGGTCTTGCCCTTGTAGTGCACCTCGAGGGTTTCGCGGTTGTAGCGCTTGCCGTGGCAGGTTTCGCAGGGCACGTACACGTCCGGCAGGAAGTTCATTTCAATCTTCAGGGTGCCGTCGCCGGAGCAGTCCTCGCAGCGGCCGCCCTTCACGTTGAAGGAGAAGCGACCCGGGGTGTAACCGCGCATTTTCGCCTCGCTGGTCTCTGCGAACAGCTTGCGGATGTGGTCGAACACGCCCGTGTAGGTGGCGGGATTCGAGCGCGGGGTACGGCCGATGGGCGACTGATCCACGTGAATGACCTTGTCCAGGTGTTCCAAGCCGTCGATGCTCTTGTGGCGGCCGGGCACCTGCTTGGCGCCGTTGAGCTTGTTCGCCAGGGAGGTGTACAGAATGTCGTTGACCAGGGTGGATTTACCCGAGCCGGACACGCCGGTCACCGCGGTGAACACGCCCAGGGGGAAGGACACGGTCACGTTCTTGAGGTTGTTTTCGCGGGCGCCGCGCACGGTCAGCTGGCGCTTCTTGTCCACGGGGCGGCGGGAGGCGGGCACCTCGATGCGGCGGCGGCCAGCCATGTAGTCGCCGGTAATGGATTTGGTGTTCTTCAGCAGCTCCTCAAAGCTACCGGAGTGCACGATTTCACCGCCGTGCTCGCCGGCGCCGGGTCCTACGTCCACGATCCAGTCGGCTTCGCGCATGGTGTCTTCGTCGTGCTCAACCACGATAAGCGTGTTGCCCATGTCGCGCAGCTTGGTGAGGGTTTCGATGAGGCGGCGGTTGTCGCGCTGGTGCAGGCCGATGGAGGGCTCGTCGAGCACGTAGAGCACGCCGACCAGCCCCGAGCCGATCTGGGTGGCCAGGCGGATGCGCTGGGCCTCACCGCCGGAGAGCGTACCGGCGGAGCGTGAGAGGGTCAGGTAGTCCAGGCCCACGTCCAGCAGGAACTGCAGGCGCGCGTCAATTTCTTTGAGGACCTGCTCGCCAATCTTGGCTTCGCGGGCGCTGAGCTGCAGACCACGCACGAAGGCGAGCGCGTCGGCCAGGGACAGGTCGGTAACCTCGGCGATGGACTTGCCGCCGACCTTCACGCCGAGGATGGTCGGGTTCAGGCGCGCGCCGCCGCAGGAGGGGCAGGCGACCTGGCGCATGTACTGTTCGTAGCGGTCGCGGGCGAAGTCCGATTCGGTTTCTTCGTGCTTGCGCTTAATGTAGGCCTTCACGCCCTCGAATCCGGAGGTGTAGCGGCGTTCGCGGCCGAAACGGTTGCGGTAGGAGACCTCAACCTTGTAGTCCTTGCCGTCCAGGATGGCGGCGCGGGCCTTGGCGGGCAGGTCCTTAAAGGGAGTGTTCAGGTCGAAGCCGAGCTCCTCCCCCAGGCCGGCGAGCAGGCGTAGCCAGTATTCGGTGGTGGCCTTGCCCTGCGACCAGGGGGCGATGGCGCCCTCGCCGAGGGTCAGGTCGGGGTTGGGCACGAGCAGGTCGGTGTCGACCTCCAGGCGCGAGCCGATGCCGTCGCAGGCGCTACACGCGCCAAACGGCGAATTGAAGGAGAAGGAACGCGGCTCGATGGTGTCAATCTGCAGCGGGTGGTTATTGGGGCAGGCGAGGTTCTCGCTGAAGGAGCGGGTGCGCTCGGGGTCGTCCTGCTCGCGGTCCACGAAGTCGATGAGCACGCGGCCGTCGGCGAGCTTGAGAGCGGTTTCGACGGAGTCAGTCAGGCGCTGGTGAATACCGTCCTTAATGACGATGCGGTCGACGACCACCTCGATGGTGTGCTTGTACTGCTTGGCGAGCTTGGGCGGATCGGAGAGCTGCACGGTTTCGCCGTCCACACGGGCGCGCGAGTAGCCCTGGGTGAGCAGGTCCTTGAAGAGGTCCACGAACTCGCCCTTGCGTGCACTGACGACGGGCGCAAGAATCTGCAGTCGGGTGCGTTCGGGGTATGCCTGCAGGATGTCCACAATCTGTTGCGGGGTCTGCCGGGTGATTTCCTCACCGCAGACCGGGCAGTGCGGGTGGCCGATGCGCGCCCAGAGCAGACGCATGTAGTCGTAGATTTCGGTGATGGTACCGACGGTTGAGCGCGGGTTCTTGGAGGTGGACTTCTGGTCGATAGACACCGCCGGCGAGAGGCCCTCGATGAAGTCTACGTCGGGCTTGTCGACCTGGCCCAGGAACATGCGGGCGTAGGAGGAGAGCGATTCGACGTAGCGGCGCTGACCCTCCGCAAAGATGGTGTCGAAGGCGAGGGAGGACTTACCGGAGCCGGAGAGGCCGGTGAAGACGACCATCGCATCACGCGGGATGGTGAGGTCTACGTTCTTGAGGTTGTTTTCGCGGGCACCCTGAACCCGGATACTGGTCAGATCGTTCGCTTTGAGTGCGGTGCTACCGTGTGCTGGGCGGGGTGTCATCGAAAATCCTTTCGTCTTATCTTCGAATTTAAATTCTACACCTTAGCGCCCTGTAGCCGGCGGGATTAAGTTGCCGGCGTACGGGGCGTAAGGGTGCAGTGCGAAGCCGCACGGCGAGCCCGAAGCATCCGCAAAAACGCGCGGAAGGAGGGGCGTCGCGCACGCACGAAGAGACATTCCAAATTCGCGTGGCGGCGAGAGCGCGCCGGGGCCGAGCTACCAGCCGCGGGTGCCCCACTCCTCCAGGTGCGGGCGCTCGTCACCGAGTGTCGTGGAACGACCGTGGCCGGGCAGCACGATTGCGTCATCATCGAAGCCGCCAAAGAGCTTTTCGAGCACGTTGGAGAAGAGCTCACCGAATTGCTGCGGGGAGTCGGTTTTGCCCACGCCGCCGGGGAAGAGCGCATCGCCGGTAAAGAGTAACGTGACGGGGGTGCCGTCCTCCCACGCGGTTTCGAGCACGTAGACGATGGATCCGGGGGTGTGGCCGGGCACATGCAGGGCGCGCACCACGGTGTCGGAGAGGTAGAAATCGAAGACCTCACCACCGTGCAGGCGCTCCTCCACTTCGAAGTTCTCCTGCTCCTTAATGGCGTCGGCATCGGCATCCCCGGCGGAGGTGATTGCGCCAGTGAGCTTCTCGAGCTCGGCAATGGCGCGAATGTGGTCCCAGTGGCCGTGGGTAACCAGGATGCCGGTCAGGCCGATTGCGCGGGGTTTGAGGGCATCAAAGTCTTCTTCCTTCTCCATGACGCGCACGCGGCGGTCCTCGGCATCGGTGAGTTCCAGCTGCGGGCAGTCCTGAAGTAGTGCATCGAGGGTGAAGGCGTAGAGCTCCTCGGCTTCTGCGGCCGGGTCGATGAGTACCTGTTCGCCCGTGGCGCGCATGGTGATGAGGTAGACGCTATTGTCCATCTCGGAAACACTGAGCGCGCGCACGGTCAGTTCGGGGTTCTCGAAGATGAGGGTGGATTCGGGGTATGTAGTCATACTTCCAGTGTAGGGGGTGTTCCAGTTTAGGAGGTGCCGGGGTACTCCCCTGCGGGATGCGCCTCGGCGGTTTCTTGGGTGCGCTCGACTTTGAACGCACAGCCTTTGCCCGGGACGGGTGCAGCTCGGATGAGGTTCCGGTCGAGGCACCGCATGAATTTTAAAAGTTAAACAGAGAAGCGACCGTGCATCGATACACAGTCGCTTCTCATGACACCCAGGGGTATCTATCACTCACTCAAACACAAGCAACCCGAGGACTTTGGAAATCTCACGATTACTTGATGCATCCATCATAGCGGAGTTTTTTCACCCTGTCCGGCGAGTCATTTTGGTACGGAACGCCAATTTAAGTGACCGGAGCCTCACTGTAACCGTTCTGTAATAATTCCACCCGTTTTTTAGGATATACATACGTACCAATTTTATTTTTCTGCTCCAATAAGTGAGCCATATCACTGAAAAAAATTTTTAGCTTTCCCTCAATTTGACACTCAGGTGCATCTTTCTCAGGGGGTCCCGCTGAGACATTTACGAGGGTTGAATACCCCGTTTTCCCTTGATATTCCGCGGAATATCAACCTAAACCTAAAGAAACTTTCTAGTTGAAGCAACTACTTTTCACCTCGTTTTGACCACATCCCTTCGCATTGCCCGCCACAAAACAGCCCACAAAAGCCTCTAATGGGAAATCTTATTGGTCTGCTCCACTCCTAAAAACACCCAGTTGGCCAACGCTTTTATAAACAAAGGCTTCATCATCCACCCTTCCATGGACCCGAAAGTGCAACCTCGAAAATTTTCACAAAAAAGAAAAAATACTAGTCAAAGCCATATTTTCACAAAATGCAGGTGTATGACTCGCTTAAAAATCAACCTCCAGAGGGTGTTTAACGAAAGATAAGGCTCAAGCAAATATCGAGGAGGAAAAATAACACATACAGACCAATTTAAGATTTACAGACCCCGAAAGGGCCCCTCATGGCAACCCCTTACAGTCCGTATATCACCCCGTAAATAAACCCTCCAGCTCATAGTGAGGGTGGTCTTCAAGCCACCTAGCGGAGCTCTCCACAGACGACGAGCGGCGAAAACAACCGACGAATCAGCATCACCGACGGGGCTAGATCACCCCCCGGCAGACCCCATATCGGCACACGGCGCGCAGAAAGGCGGCGCCCCTCCCCCGCTCTAGGGAAGGAACGCCGCCTCTTACCAGCTATAGATTAGCTGAAACAGCCGTCTTAGGACAGGCCGACCATCACGCCGTTCTCGTCGAAGCCGATGCGCTCAGCCGCGGGGCTCTTGCTCAGGCCCGGCATGGTGCGCATGGTGCCGCAGATTGCGTAGACGTAGCCGGCACCGGCAGCCAGGCGAACCTCACGCACGGGCAGGGTCCAACCGGTCGGAGCGCCCTTCAGCGATGCATCCGAAGAGATGGACAGGTGGGTCTTCGCGATGACCACGGGCAGGTGCGAGTAGCCCAGCTCCGCAAAGCGCTTGAGCTGCTTAGCGGCGGCCGGAGCAATCGAGATGCCGTCCGCGCCGTAGACCTTGGTTGCGACCTTCTCAATCTTGGTCTCGATGGAGTCCTCAAGATCGTAGGTGTACTTCAGGTCCGAAACGTCGTCGCAAGCCTCAGCCACAACGTTCGCCAGGTCGATAGTACCCTTACCGCCCTCGGCCACACCGTGGTGGATGGCCACGCGAGCGCCGGCCTCCTCGGCGATACGGCGAATCGTCTCGTGCTCGGAATCGAAGTCGGTCGGGAAGGCGTTAATGGCCACGACCGGCTGAACACCGAAGTCGCGCACAATCTCGATGTGCTTCTTCAGGTTCTCCGCGCCCTTCTCCACATCGGAGGGGCTTTCCTGCAGCATGCCCTCGGGCAGGGGCTTGCCCGGAACGATCTTGTACAGGCCGGAGTGGGACTTCAGGGAGCGCACGGTCACGACCAGCACTGCGGCGTCCGGCTTCAGGCCGGAGACGCGGCACTTGACGTTGAAGAAACGCTCAGCACCCATGTCGGCGCCGAAGCCAGCCTCGGTAATCACGTAGTCGGAGTACTCCAGGCCCACGTAGTCAGCAACCACGGAGGAGTTACCGGTTGCGATGTTGCCGAAGGGGCCGGCGTGAATCAGGGCCGGGGTGTGTTCCAGGGTCTGCAGCAGGTTCGGGTTGATGGCGTCGGCCAGAATCACGGACATTGCGCCGTCAGCCTTCAGGTCGGCCGCGGTGACGGGCTCGCCGTCATAGTTCAGGCCAATCACGATCTTTGCCAGGCGCTCGCGCAGGTCCTTGAAGGAGGTGGCCAGCGAGAGAATCACCATGATTTCGGAGGCGCTGGTGATGTCGAAACCGGTCTCGCGGACCACACCGTCCATGCGCTCGCCCAGGCCCACGACGATGTTGCGCAGGGAGCGGTCGTTCATGTCGATAACGCGGCGCCACTCGATTGCGCGCGGGTCGATGCGCAGCTCGTTGCCGTGGTGCAGGTGGTTGTCAATCATGGCGGCGAGCAGGTTGTGGGCCGCGGTGACGGCGTGGAAGTCGCCGGTCAGGTGCAGGTTCAGCTTCTCCATGGGAACGATCTGGGAGTAGCCACCACCTGCGGCACCGCCCTTGATGCCGAAGGTCGGGCCCATTGCGGGCTGACGCAGAGCCAGCGCAGCCTTGCGGCCGGTCTGTGCGAAGCCCTGTGCGAGGGAGACGGAGGTTGCGGTCTTGCCTTCGCCAAGCGGGGTCGGGGTCACCGCGGTCACCACGATGTACTTGGAGCCGCGCTTGCGGGCGGTCTCTGCGTTGGTGCTTTCGTCGAGCAGAACCTTGGCGACGTACTTGCCGTAGGGTTCGAGGCGATCTTCGCTGATGCCGCTCTCTGCTGCGATCTTGCTAATCGGCCACAGATCGGCAGCAAGCGCGATTTCGAGGTCGGAGGGGAAAGGCTTCTTCGTCATTGTCATCCTTCGAGTTGTACGAATCATGCTCTTTCATTCTATGTGTTAGCTCACGCATTTGTCCCTCACCTCGCCGTCCCGCGCATCAAGAAAGTGGTTTTTAACGAAAGTCATCCCCGCCTCCGGTACCCTACGCTCACATGGGGTGGGCAGGGTCGGATGCGGGGATGAGTAACGCGTACATGCCGGATTGCCGGTACAGGAACCGGCTCTACGACCAGCTATTACGGCATGGTCAGCAGCACCTTGGTGGCGGTGCGCTGGTCCATTGCCTCGTAGCCCTTGGGGGCCTCGTCGATGGGCAGGACCAGGTCGAAGACCTTACCGGGCTCAATTTCGCCCTTGTAAATCAGGTCGATGAGGGTCGGCAGGTACTTGCGCACGGGGGCGGGGCCACCCTCCAGGTGCACCTGCTTGCCGAAGAGAGCATCGGTACCGATGGAGCTGTCGTGCGGCACGCCCACGAAGCCGATGTAGCCGCCGTGGCGTACGCATCCAAGAGCCTGGTCGAAGGACTGCTGGGTGCCGACAGCCTCCGCCACGCCGTGTGCGCCCACGCCGTCGGTGAGCTCCATGACCTTGGCGATGCCCTCTTCGCCGCGCTCCTCCACGATGTGGGTTGCGCCGAATTCCTTGGCGAGCGCCTGACGTTCGGGGTTGCGGGACATGATGATGATCTTCTCCGCGCCGAGCTGCTTAGCGCCGATAACTGCACTCAGGCCGACCGCGCCGTCGCCGACGACGACAATGGTCTTGCCGGGGCCTGCCTGCGCTGCGTCTGCTGCGTACCAGCCGGTGCCGAGCACGTCGGAGGCCGCCATGAGGTGCGGGATCTGCTCCGCGGTGGGGGTTGCGGGGGTCTTGACGAGGGTGCCGTCCGCGAAGGGTACGCGAGCGTATTCTGCCTGGGTGCCGTTGGAGCGCATACCGATGAAGGCGTCGCCTGCTGCGATTGCCTTCAGGCAGCGGGAGGGGTAGCCTGCGGTGCAGGTTTCGCATTCGCCGCAGGAGATGCAGAAGGAGCCTACGACAAAGTCGCCGGGGGCTACGGTGGTGACCTCGGAGCCTACTTCGACGACCTCGCCGATGTATTCGTGGCCCATTGCCCGGTGGTCGACAGGCTGTGCGCCGCGGTAAGACCACAGGTCGGAGCCGCAGATGCAGGAAGCCGCGAGCTTGATGATGGCGTCGGTGGGTTCGAGCAGGGTCGGCTTGTCGACCTCGTTGACGACGACCTTACCGGGGGCTTCCATGACGACTGAACGCATGATGTTCCTTCCAGGATTTGGGGATAGTGGTTCCACAGTACGCCCCGCACCCCGATATATCAACAGTCTTTTATGCTACGGGGTGAAGAGTTTGTAGCGAGGTGCCCACAGCTGGAACCAGGGTGCCGCTCCCCCGCTTCCCTAGCGCTTGCCCACTGCATCCTGGCAGGTTAAATGGCCCGGTTAAACGGCGGAACCCCCGCGCATCCACAGTGGACACGCGGGGGTTCCGCTCGGTTTGTCAAGCCTTATATCTCAAGGCAAGAAAGGGTGCTTAGAAGTCCCAGTCCTCGTCCTCGGTGTTCACGGCCTTACCAATCACGTAGGAGGAGCCGGAACCGGAGAAGAAGTCGTGGTTCTCGTCAGCATTCGGGGACAGTGCCGAGAGGATGGCCGGCGAAACGTTGGTCACGGTAGCCGGGAACATTGCCTCGTAGCCCAGGTTCATCAGGGCCTTGTTGGCGTTGTAGTGCAGGAACTTCTTCACGTCCTCGCTCCAACCCACGCCGTCGTACAGGGAGTGGGTGTAAGCGATTTCGTTCTCGTACAGTTCGTACAGCAGGTTGAAGGTGTACTCCTTCAGCTCTGCCTGACGCTCCGGGGTCTCCTTGGCCAGGCCACGCTGGAACTTGTAGCCGATGTAGTAGCCGTGCACAGCCTCGTCACGAATAATCAGACGAATCAGGTCGGCGGTGTTGGTCAGCTTTGCGTGCGAGGACCAGTACATGGGCAGGTAGAAGCCCGAGTAGAACAGGAAGGACTCGAGCAGGGTCGAGGCGACCTTCTTCTTCAGCGGGTCGTCACCGGTGTAGTAGGCCAGAATAATCTTGGCCTTCTTCTGCAGGTGCTCGTTCTCAGAAGCCCAGCGGAATGCCTCGTCAATCTCCTTGGTGGAGGCGAGGGTCGAGAAGATCGAGGAGTACGACTTCGCGTGCACGGACTCCATGAACGCGATGTTGGTGTACACGGCTTCCTCGTGTGCGGTCACGGCATCGGGCAGCAGGGAGACGGCGCCGACGGTGCCCTGGATGGTGTCCAGCAGGGTCAGACCGGTGAAGACGCGCATGGTCAGCTGCTTCTCTTCGTCGGTCAGGGTCTTCCAGGAGGGCACGTCGTTGCTCAGCGGCACCTTCTCCGGCAGCCAGAAGTTACCGGTCAGGCGGTCCCAAACCTCGAGGTCCTTCTCATCCTCGATGCGGTTCCAGTTGATAGCCTCAACGACGTGGTCGACGAGCTTCACCTTTTCGCTCATGATAATTCTCCGATTCTTGGGGGCGGTGACGGCTCATCTGGGCCGCGTCGGGCTCCGCGCGAGTCACCCTGAATCGCGCGGAGCCGCGGGCCGGCCGCCCCGCCCCTCTAGTAGTTATGGTGTGTCAGCTCAGGCTGAATGTCTCCAACATTCGAGCCTAGAGCATGCAGGATACGCAGCCTTCAACCTCGGTACCCTCAAGAGCCATCTGACGCAGACGGATGTAGTAGATGGTCTTGATGCCCTTACGCCATGCGTAAATCTGGGCGCGGTTGATATCGCGGGTGGTTGCGGTATCGCGGAAGAAGAGGGTCAGCGACAGGCCCTGGTCCACGTGCTGGGTTGCCACGGCGTAGGTGTCGATGATCTTCTCGTAACCAATTTCGTACGAGTCCTGGTAGTACTCCAGGTTGTCGTTGGTCATGTACGGTGCCGGGTAGTAGACGCGGCCGAGCTTGCCTTCCTTGCGGATCTCAATCTTCGAAGCAATCGGGTGAATCGAAGAGGTCGAACCGTTGATGTAGGAAATCGAGCCGGTCGGCGGAACAGCCTGCAGGTTCTGGTTGTACATGCCGTGCTGTGCGACGTCGGCTGCCAGCTGAATCCACTCCTCGCGGGTGGGGATGTGGTGCTTGGCGAACAGCTCGCGGGTACGCTCGGTCTGCGGTGCCCATTCCTTCTCGATGTACTTGGCGAAGAACTCACCGGAGGCGTACTTCGAGTTCTCGAAGCCCTCGAAACGCTCACCGCGCTCCTTAGCGAGCAGCATGGAGGTGCGGATTGCGTGGTAAGTCACGGTGTAGAAGTACATGTTGGTGAAGTCCAGCGCCTCTTCGGAACCGTAGAAGACGTGCTCGCGTGCCAGGTAGCCGTGCAGGTTCATCTGGCCCAGGCCCACGGCGTGGCTCATCTTGTTGCCACGCTCGATGGACGGCACGGAGCGGATATCGGACTGGTCCGAGACGGAGGTCAGCGCGCGGATTGCGGTCTCCACGGTCTTGCCGAAGTCGTCGCCGTCCATGGTGAGGGCGATGTTCAGCGAACCGAGGTTGCAGGAAATATCCTTACCGACGGTCTCGTAGCCGAGGTCGGCGTGGTAGGTGGACGGCTCGGAAACCTGCAGAATCTCGGAGCAGAGGTTCGACATGATGACCTTACCGGCGATGGGGTTCGCGCGGTTGACGGTGTCCTCGAACATCACGTACGGGTAACCGGACTCGAACTGAATCTCCGCGATGGTCTGGAAGAACTCGCGAGCGTTAATCTTGGTCTTGGTGATGCGTGCATCGTCGACCATCTCGTAGTACTTCTCGGAGACGTTGATGTCGGAGAAGGGCACACCGTAGATGCGTTCCACATCGTACGGGGAGAAGAGGTACATGTCCTCGTTCTTCTTGGCCAGCTCGAAGGTGATATCGGGGATCACGACACCCAGGGAGAGGGTCTTGATACGAATCTTCTCGTCGGCGTTCTCGCGCTTGGTGTCCAGGAAAGAGTAGATGTCGGGGTGGTGTGCGTGCAGGTACACCGCGCCGGCGCCCTGACGTGCACCCAGCTGGTTAGCGTAGGAGAAGGCGTCCTCCAGCAGCTTCATGACGGGGATAACGCCCGAAGACTGGTTCTCAATCTTCTTGATGGGCGCGCCGGATTCGCGCAGGTTGGTCAGGGCGAATGCCACGCCGCCGCCGCGCTTGGAGAGCTGCAGGGCCGAGTTGATGGAACGACCGATGGATTCCATGTTGTCTTCCATGCGCAGCAGGAAGCAGGAGACCAGCTCGCCGCGCTGCTTCTTGCCCGCGTTGAGGAAGGTCGGGGTGGCCGGCTGGAAGCGGCCCGAGATAATCTCGTCCACGATCTCCTCGGCCAGCTTCTCGTTACCCTCTGCCAGCAGCAGCGCCACCATGCAGACGCGGTCCTCGAAGCGCTCCAGGTAGCGCTGACCGTCGAAGGTCTTGAGCGCGTAGGAGGTGTAGAACTTGAAGGCACCCAGGAAGGTCGGGAAGCGGAACTTCACGGCGTAGGCGCGCTTGAACAGGTTCTTGATGAACTGGAAGTTGTACTTCTCGAAGAGCTCAGGCTCGTAGTACTGGTTCTCGATCAGGTACTCAATCTTCTCTTCCAGGTCGTGGAAGAACACGGTGTTGTTGTTGACGTGCTGCAGGAAGTACTGACGTGCTGCCTGGCGGTCGGCGTCGAACTGAATCTTGCCGTTCTCATCGTAGAGGTTCAGCAGAGCGTTCAGCTCGTGGTAGCTCATACCCCGGAACTTCTCGGGTACGGTGTTGCCGGTGTGGCTCGCACCGAGCGTCTCTAGTGCTGAGGGCAGTTTTGCGTCCAAAATGCTTCCAATCCTTCGTTGACTTTTTCTACATCTGCTTCGGTACCCATGAGCTCGAACTTGAAGAGCACGGGCACGTTGCATTTCTTCGCGACGATATCTGCCGCGATGCCGAAGAGCGGGCCAAAGTTAGTGTTGCCGGATCCAATCACACCGAGCATGTTCGCGCGATTCTGATCCACGTTTAGGAACTTTACCACCTGCGGGGGAACATTGCCTGCGCCTTCGGGCTTGCCGTAGGTGGGAACGATCAGCACGAAGGGCTCATCAAGCACCAGGGTGTCTTCGCCGGTGCGCAGGGGCAGGCGGAGACGGCGAGCACGAAGCTTCTCCACGAACTTGTGGGTGTTGCCGGAGATGGAGGAGAAATACACGACGAGTGGCGCGGATGCGTCCGCCAGAGCCTCGGTCGCTCGACCCTCAGAGGAGTTACGCGCATCCATGAGAATCTTGCGGATTTCTGCGTGTTCATCTGCGGGGTTGGGCGTGAGGACGGTACTCAACGTGAGCTCCTTACTTCGTATGTGCCGGTATGGCTGTGTGACGCCGATTCCGTTTATGTGGGTTTCGGCTGGATTTACGCTTCCAAAGCGTTGATCTTATCGGGACGGAAACCGGACCAGTGCTCCTCGCCTGCGATGACGACGGGGGCCTGCAGGTAGCCGAGGGACTTAACCATCTCAAGGGCCTGAGTGTCTTCGGTGATATCAACCTTGGTGTAGCTGATACCCTTCGCGTCGAGGGCGCGGTAGGTCATGTTGCACTGAACGCACTGGGGCTTGGTGTACACGGTCACTACCATGAGAGTGCCTCATACTTTCTCCCGCTCAGGCGGGTTTATCTTGTGAATGATTCTGGCGTGTTTTCCTAGGGGCTCCACCGTCGTACCTCTACCCTGCCGGGGCGGTGCCGCCCGTCGTGCGGGGGCGGATCTGTTGCCTCGCGGTTCTGCGGGGAGGGCCCCGAGGGGCCTAAGCGGTGGAACCGAGTATTAATACTACATCTAGTGCCAAGAAATTTCTGCACCACAAGATGATGTGGTGCGCGGGTCGTGTTTCGTTCGATAAACCCACAGCCGAACCCACTTAATGGGGTGCCTCGCGGGCTTATCCACACCCGCCCGGTGGTGGAGTTCGCCGGATTTTCGGGGACCTCGCGGGGTTATCCACAGGTGGGGTTTAAGTTGGGTGGCATTTTGGTTGGCCCTCCCCGTTCGTTTCTTAGGGTGCTTTTAACCCCTCTGACGTTTTAAGACGTCCGGGGCCGTATTCCTCGGGCTTGATTTAAGCGCAGGTTTAACACTCGCCCATCATGACGCGGAACGACGGGGTTTTAAAGACGAACAGGTTTTCTTAATGAGCCCTTAATCCGGGGGCTGACCGCGACGAAGGGGTGTGATTAAAGCTGTACAAAAGATTTTTAACTCTTCGCGACTGGCCGGTGTGTCGTTGGTTTAAGTTGGTTAAGCCTTAAACACCCCACAGCCCCGATGGACGAACCGGAATCTTCGGGGCAGGGTCCGGGGCGGGCTTGGAGCCTACAGAGCTCAGTACGCAGAGAAGGCCGACCACCCGTGCTGGAGTGGCCGGCCTTCGCCGTATATAGGGTATGCGTGGGCGCAAAAGCGCGCAGCTGTGCGTCTAGAAGTCGATGATTCCCAGATCGCGGAGCTTCTTGCTGAGCGTCACGCCGTCGGTGGCTTCAATCCACAGGGGCGAGCGCATCATTTGCTCGGCGCGGTGATCGCTCCACACGCGGCCCGAGGCGAGCACGGACTCCCCCACCGTCAGGTTACGAATCACGATGGCCGCCACGTTGTCCGGGTAACGCACCGCGAAGCCGTTATAGATGTACGGGTCGCGCTGCCCGTCGTCACCAACCAGGATCCACTTCATCTGCGGGAACTCCTCAACCAGGCGCTGCAGGGAATCCACCTTGTGCTTGGTGCCGGACCGGAACCAGCGGTCGGGGGTCGGCCCCCAGTCGGTAAGCAGGAACGTGCCGCGCGGGTAACCGTTACGGCTCAGGAATCGGCGCAGGGTCGGGGTAATGTTCCACGCACCGGTGGACAGGTACATGAACGGCGCGTTCGGCTCACTACGGCGAATACGGTCGGTCATGACGGCCATGCCGGGGGTCGGGATGCGCGCGTGCTCGTCGAGCACGAAGGAGTTCCATGCGGCTACGAGGGGGCGCGGCAGCATGGTCACCATGACGGTGTCGTCGACGTCCATGATGACGCCTAGCTTCTGCGACTCCGGCACGATGTAAACGCTGGTGGCTACGGCGCGCGACCCGGGCACGTACATGATGACCTCGTGCATGCCGGGTTCCAGGTCAATCTCAAGCTTCACGTCGAGCACGCCGCCGCGGTCGGTGTACGCCTCGTACTTGGTACCGCCGATAACGATGGTGACCGGGGCATCCGACATAGCGATCGCGGTGAAGGCACGCCAGCCTCGCATGGGATTAGCGGTGTCTTGGGTACCCTCCACGACCTGCAGGAGTCGCTCAAGGTCGACCGTGTTGTAGAGGGCTCGGGCGATGATACGAACCCAGCCCGGGTTCCCCTCGGATGCAACTCGCCCGTACCCCTCGCTGGGAACAAGAATCGGCTCGCGGCCGGCGGCGATAGCGCGCTTCTCACGCCAGCGGTGCAGGCGGTCGGCCACGCGGTAACCGATATTAACCGCCTCGTCAGCGGCGTCATTGACTAGGTTGCGCAATTCGTTATCCCCTCAGACTCTTACCCCACTAGTGTAACTGAGCCCGTCCCCTCGCGGGCCGAGCCCAGCACGTCGATACCTTTAAATACGCGGGTGAGGACGAGACCCCGCTGTGATATGCGCATTATTTGGGGTGGCGGGGCCGTTCAGGTTCTTGTAGGACCCACGCGGGCGTTATCCTGGAAGGTATGATCCACTCACAGCCTAACCGCCGACTTTTTGTGCTCGGCACCGCTATGCTTCCGCTCATCGCAGCCTGCTCGAACAAGTCGAATAACGACTACGACAGCACGAGCGGCAACTTTACTCCCTACCAGGCCGGTAGCGATAGCCCCTCCGTTACTCCCCGACCTGTAGCCACGAACTCGCCGACCCAGTCCGTCACCGGTAACCCGATTGATAAGCCGCGCGAGTGGCCCGGCGTGGGCAACGCTCTCGTGGGTGAGGGCAAGTACATCGCGTGGACGGTTGACGACGGTGCCAGCCCCGAGGCTATTCGCGGCTATGCCGAGTTCTCCAAGCGTACGAATACTCGCCTGACCTTCTTTATTAACGCCTCGTACGTGGGTTTCAAGAACAACGTTGATATTCTCCGTCCGCTGGTTCAGAGCGGGCAGATTCAGATTGCGAACCACACCTACAACCACACCGACCTGACCACCCTGGACGCCGAGGGCGTGAAGGAGGAGTTGCAGCGCAACGAGGACGAGATTATGAGCATCTTCGGTGTCTCGTCTAAGCCCTACTTCCGCCCGCCGTACGGCCGTTATAACGAGGCCGTGCTGAAGGCCGCCGGTGAGATTGGCTTTACCCGCCCGGTCATGTGGAACGGCACGACCGGCGACGAGGCAAAGACCAGCGCCCGCGTAATTTACATGCGTTCGCTGCGCTATATGCTTCCGCAGCAGATTGTTCTGGGCCACCTGAACTACGAGACGATTATTCCGATTCTGGATAAGATCAAGGGCCTGCTGGACGAGCGCGGCCTGACCCCGGTCACGATTCGTGACTACTACGGCGACGCCTCGGAGGAGGAGATTAAGGCCGCGGCTCCCAGCCCGACCGCAACCCCCGAGCCGAGCGAGACTCCCTCCGCGGAGGCAACAACCGAGGCTCCCTCGCCGACCCCCACCCCCACTCCGGCCCCAACCCCGCGGTACGAGGATGAGGTAGCCGCAACCAGGACCCCCTCGCAGCCGGCCGCCACCACGCGCGCATCCCAGCCGGCTCAACAGCAGCCGCCCCAGCCCGCGGCTTCGCGTTCGACCACGGCCTCGGCCACTGCGGGTGCCCCCGCCGCGGCAAACCGCTAGGCCGGTTCGGATCGGGTGATTCCGAGAGGTGCACTCGAGGCTGTGATTATTGGAAGCCCCTTCTCTCCCTGCGCGGGAGGGAAGGGGCTTCGCCGTGCCCGCCGCTGCCGGTTTTCTTTCCCCGACTCGCTGAACATCGGGCGGGTAGCGCAGGAATAAACAGGGTGGTCCGTGCGTTGGGTGAGCATACAGGGCGGCAGCGTGCCGCATCCGAGTATGAAAGGAATAGATAACATGCGTATTGATATTTGGTCCGATATTGTGTGCCCCTTCTGCTACGTGGGCAAGCGTAACCTGGAGCAGGCGCTCGCCGAGTTTGAGCACCGTGACGAGGTTGAGGTGGTGTGGCATAGTTTTGAGCTGGACCCGTCGGCTACGGAGCATCCTGCCGGTTCGCTGCCTGAGATGATTGCCGGTAAGTATCAGATGTCGTTGGAGCAGGCGATTGCGAGCCAGGAGTCGTTGGCGGAGCGTGCCCGCGAGGTGGGTTTGGATTTCAATTGGCGTCAGGCACGCTACGGTAACACGTTTGATGCGCACCGTGTGATTCACTATGCGGCGGAGCAGGGCTTGGCGTCGGCGGCGCAGGAGGCGTTTAAGCTGGCGTACTTTACGCAGGGCCGTTCGGTGCAGGATCACGAGTCGATTCTGGATATTGCTTCTGAGATTGGCCTGGATACTGCCGAGGTTGAGGCGGTGCTGAAGAGCGACCGTTACGCGGCGGATGTGCGTGCCGATGAGCAGTTGGCGCGCCAGCTGGGCATTAACGGTGTGCCGTTCTTCTTGATTGAGTCGAAGTGGGCGGTCAGTGGTGCGCAGCCTGCGGAAATGCTGGTGCAGGCGCTGCGTCAGGTGTGGGAGGAGACTCACCGTGTTGAGTTTTTGAACCCTCTGGCGGGCGCGGCTGGTGACGCGGCAGGTAACAATGCTGCGGAGGCGGGCCCCTCCTGCGATATGAACGGTAACTGCTCCTAGCGGCGGCTCTGGCTAGAGCTCTGACTAGAGCTGTCCGGTCGGGGCGCTACTCTCCCAGCGCCCCTAACTGATGTAGACACCTTAATAGAGCGAAGCCCCCTTGTGCCGGTTCTTGCGTGAACCGGCATGAGGGGGCTTCGCTATGCCTGCAGGTTGCATCTTCCCTTGTCAGATTGTTTGATGCGGTCCAACGTTGTCCACAGACTGGGTGGTTTTCCTTTACACTGGAGTGTGTGTTCTACGGTGAACACGCTTATCCACTCACTTTATAAAGGAATATTGTGTTGAAAATTCACACCGCGACCGCTGGTGTTCTTGCGGGTGCTCTGCTGCTGACCGGTTGCTCTTCGTCTGTTCGCGTTCCGAAGCCTGTGCCGTCTGTGTCTTCGTCGGCTTCTGCTTCGGTTAGCCCCTCGGTTTCAGCTACTCCTAGTTCTTCTCCGACGCCGAGTGCGTCCGCGACTCCTTCGGAGTCTCCTACCCCGACGGTAACCCCGTCTCCGGTTCCGACGACTGAGGCTCCCGTGCAGGCACCGGCTACTGAGGCTCCTTCTGCGGAGGCGCCGGCGGCTCCGGTTTCTGAGGCGCCGGTAGCTACGGAGGCGCCCGCGCAGCAGGCGCCCGCGCAGGCTCCGGCGACTGAGGCTCCTGCTCAGCAAGCTCCCGCGCAGCCGGTTCAGCAGGCTCCGGCGCAGTCGAGTGTTTACTACGAAACATGCGCTGATGCTCGTGCGGCTGGTGCGGCGCCGTTGCATCGTGGTGATCCGGGTTACCGCCCTGGTCTAGATAAAGACGGTGATGGCGTGGCGTGCGAGCCGAAGAAGAAGCACTAAGCTTCTACCCCCAGGTATAGCGGAGCCCCCTCGTACTATTTCTAGTACGAGGGGGCTCCGCCGTGCCCGGAAGGCCCACGTCAGTTGGCGTGAACTCAATCGGGGCTGAGGCAAGTAAGCTTAGCCGGTCGGCGCTACGGCAACCTAACCGTAGTAGTCGCGAATCGTAACAGTCGTGAGCCCCATACGGTCCATCAGGCCCCTAATCTCATCCATCACCGAAATCACCCCGGGGTGATTCAGGTGACCAATAATGATGCGTTGCGCATCCACGTACTCCTTCGCAAAACGAAGCACCTCCTGCGAGGGAATATTCGAAGAATCAGCTAGGGAGCCATACCACAGCACCGGGCGCGTGAAACCGCACGAGGCTGCAGCCGCCAGCACGCGCGCATCATAATACCCGTACGGGGGGCGGAAATACGGCTTCGACGACACCCCAAAAAGCCGCTGAATCTTCTCATCATTGCGCGTCAGCTCCCGAACGATCTGCTCATCGCTGAGTTTGGTCAGCGCGGCGTGACTATACGTGTGGTTCGCAATCTGCAGTTGCCCGCTCTTCACTAGCGGAAGCAACAGGTCACGATGCTGCTCAAAAGAGGGGTACTGACCGTTGATAAAGAAGGTGAGGCGCGTGCCGGTGCGGCGAGCAAACTCGGCGTACGCGCGCACCACATCAGGGTTGGCGCCGTCATCAACCGTCCAGGCGACGTACTTGCCCTCACCAACAAGCCCCGTCTGCGGTCCATCCCAGGGGCGGGGCTTCGGCACAGGGTTACCGGGGGCCTGCGTGCTGCCGGAACTCGGAGTAGTGGAAGGGGTCGCGGAACCGCTCGGCGCGGCGGAGGAGGTGACAGCAGGGCTACCGGATGCGGAGGGACTCTCCGACGGGCTCGCGGTGGGTTGTCCCGTTGCGTTGCTTGCCTCGGCCTTAGCGGAGCAGGAGGTGAGGGCGAGCCCCAAAGCGCCCAGGCCTAGGGGTCCCATGCCCAGGAGTACGCCGCGGCGGGTCGTTGCGGAATGGACGGTGTTTCTATTGGCCCGATGTACCTCGAATAGCATCGGATTTTGAGCGGTGTTCATGCTCCCAGTGTAAAATAACAGCCCCTATAGGTATCTGAGAAATCGAAAGATTACGTTAAAACCCTTAAAGAGATGTTTATTAATGTTTTATGCGTAAACCTTCTCTTGGACTATCGGAACCCCCAACCGCCGCCGCCAGAACACCGTCAGAACGTGCAACGCCTCAAACCCGCGTACCCCACCGACCGTATTCAACGTAGCCCTAGAACCCCACTCAACCCCGGCGCAGCATCCGGTTCGCTAGACCCCGCTTCCACAACGAACTTCCGCGACAAAGCCCCCTGCACTATTCAGCACAGGGGGCTTCTATCACTTCAGCGTTGATCAGCTCGGGCACCCGCGGCACAGCGTGCAGGTTGCCCTCGGTTAGCGCGGCTGGTAGGTGCGGGCACGCTCCGCACGCGCACGGCGCGCCTCGGCATCCCGAAGAACCGGAACCATAAGACGCACCAGCTGCTTAATCCCACGCATCACCAGCTCAATCCACAGCGCCGCAGACAGCACACCCGCCGCACGCGGGTGACGGCGACGCACCCACCTCAGCGACAGCAGCGAAAACACGAAATACGCCGGGTACAGGAGAGCCTCACGAAAACGGTGAGCCTGCCGAACAACGGGATTCTGAGAAAGCTTCTTCATACCACCAGTATATCCAGCCGCACGGCACGGCCACGCCGGAGCACCGACTAGGCCCCAGACTCGCCCTCCAGCTCACCCGAAGGCTTAACCGACGCACCCTCCACTGGTGCAGAAGCCGCGGCGCTACCCGACAGCTCAACCACGGAGTCCTCCCCCACCAACTGTGAGGGAGAGGAGCCCTCGGGGCCCGACAGGATCGTCACGTTCATGCGGCGCAGCGCATCCGTATCGGTAATCGTGTCGTCGTTATCAATCAGGTACACCCGGTAGCCGTCTGCGGTCAGGCGACGCATCAGCTCCAAGAGCATATTCTGCGCCACCTCATCCACCGCGTACACGCGCGTCACGTCCAGGGCGATCTTCGAGCCCTCCATCGGGGCGTCCACAATCTCGCGAATCACGCGCTCCACACCCGCGAAACGAATACGGCCCTGCAGCTGAATCAGGCGCATGGCCTCGGGGCCGGAACCAATCTGGTAGTCCGCGCGCAAGGCCGAGCGCGCCACCGTCGGCACGTTCATCACGTGCATGCCCATGTCTTCGGAGAACTTCTCGAAGAGCTCCACACCGCGCACGCTATTGCCGTGCTTATCCAGGCGCGGGGAGAACGTCGCCACACCCAGCTGACCCGGAACCGCGCCAATGATGCCGCCGCCCACGCCGCTCTTCGCCGGAACGCCCACCTGGGTTGCCCAGTCACCCGCGGAATTGTACATGCCGCACGTGAACATGACGCTCAGCACCTGACGCACCACGCCCTTCGGCACAACCTGCTCCCCCGTCACCGGATGCACGCCGTAGTTCGCGAGGGTCGCGGCCATCAGCGCCAGGTCCTTGACAGTGACCATGAGCGAGCACTGGCGCGTGTACCCCTGCACCGACACCTCCGGGTCACCCGTCAGGATGCCGTGGCCGCGCAGCATGTGCGCAATCGCGTAGTTGCGGTGCGCGTGCTCCAGTTCGGATTCGTACACGCGCTCATTCACCGACAGGCGGCGGCCCGCAAAGGCCGACAGACCCGAAATGACGCGCTCCATGCGCTCACCCTGCGTGGCCCCCGGAGGGCCCACCAGCGAATGGGTGGTGATAGCACCGGCGTTAATCATGGGGTTCAGCGGCTTGCCCGAACCGTCCTCCAGGGACAGCTCGTTGAAGGGCTCGCCCGAGGGCTCAACGCCGACCTTCGCCAGCACATCGTCAAAGCCGCGGTCGGCCAGGGCCAGCGCGTACACGAAGGGCTTGGAAATCGACTGGATCGTGAACTCCACGTCGCTGTCACCGGCGGCGTACTGCTCGCCGTCCACCATCACGATGGACGCGGCCAGCTTATCCGGGTCCACGGCGGCCAGCTCGGGAATGTAGTTCGCCAGCTCCCCGGAGGTATCGGAGACGACCGTCGTCAGGGACTCGGTGAGGTACGTGGCGATGGGTGAATGCATGGTCTCCTCCGTGATGCTGATTCGGTGTTCGGGGTACGTTCCCGGATGCGCCGGAGAACCCGGGCATACCCCATCTACGAGTGTATCTTTTGCCGCCAAAAGCTACCAACTACTGCCGAGAATGACGACGGAGTGGACAGCGTGGGCTAACGCGCGGCGCCCGCGCGCACGACCGGGTTCTGGGTGCCGGGGACGTAAAGCCGGCTAGGGGTGGCGGACCGACTGCGGCTCCTGGCCGCCCAGCTCGGCGGTCTCCAGCTGGAAGGTCGAGTGCTCCACCGACACCTCAAAATGGCTCGCCACGCAGGAGCGAATACAATCCAGAATCGCCACAGCAGACCCGTCGCGGAAGCAAGAATCCGCAACCACCACGTGCGCGGTCACGACCGGCAAACCCGTCGCCACCATCGAGGCGTGCACATCGTGCACCTCCACCACACCGTCGACGCGCAGCATGTGCTCGCGCATCGCATCCAGGTCCAGGCCATCCGGGGTGAACTCCATGAGCACCGCCGTGGTCTGCTTCATCAGGCGCACCGCACGCGGCACAATCAGCGCCGCAATGAACAGACCCGCAAGGGCGTCCGCCCGGTAGAAGCCGGTCAGCCAAATCACGATAGCCGCCACAATCACACCCAGCGAACCCAGGGCGTCATTGAGCACCTCCAGGAACGCGGCACGCATATTGAAGTTCGCGTTTCGGCCAGAGGCCAGCACCGCAATGCCGATAACGTTCGCCACCAGGCCGACCACGCCGAAGACCAGCAGCTCGGCGCCGGGCACCTCCGGCGGGGCGAACAGGCGATGCACGCCCTCTACCGCCGTGTAGATACCCACGGCCAGTAGCAGCACCGACTGGCCCAGGGCCGCCAGCACCTCAATGCGTCGGAAGCCCCACGTGTGGCGCGAGGTTGCCGGACGCGTCATGAGCGAAGCCGCGGTGAGCGCCACCAGCAGCCCGGAGGCATCCGTAATGGCGTGCGCCGTATCGGTCAGCAGGGCGAGACTTCCGGTGACCAGCGAGCCAACCGCCTGCGCCAGCACGATAACGAGCGCCAGGGTAAAAGCCACCAGCAGGCGCGGACGCATCGAGGCGGCCTCCTCCGGGCTGTGCATATGAGAGTGGTCGTGGTGACCGCCGTGGTGAGAGTGTGTGTGCTCTCCCATTAACCTTCTCCTTGGGGGTTGTGGCCGGTGCGGGGTCGCCGGGGCGAGAAGACCGGCACGGACCGGCGGGCGACGCAACCGAGTGAGGGTTCGTCGCCTCCAAAGTGAAACCGCGATGCAGAGTCTAGAGATAGCAAAATCGCCCGACTCTTACGAAGCGGGCGATTAGCACCTCAAACGAGGTTTCCGTGGAGATAAGGGGACTCGAACCCCTGACCCCCTGCATGCCATGCAGGTGCGCTACCAGCTGCGCCATATCCCCATATTCTGTTACGTTCCTCAACGAGGCAACATGAATATATTACACACACCTCAGAGGGCTACGCAAATCGAGGACGGCTCAAATTCAAAAAATTTTCCAAAAACTTTAGGGGCTCCGAGCCGCCCCGCCCGAGGCCCGCAAAGCACCGCGAATACGGCGAAGGGGCGGGCCCGTGCGCCCCGCATGTGCACCACATGCAAGGCGCCAAACCCGCCCCTCACTCAAACGCTACAGAACGCGCACCGCGAAAACGTTGCGCGTCGAGCGACAGCCCGAAGGCCTAAGCCTCGTCCTGCGCCGGGATGATGCGCGCGGCCTCTTCCTCGGACTCAGCCTCGATATCGAAGGGAGCCTCGTTCTCAACACCCAGCTCGATGCGCGGGGCCTGAGCCCACAGGCGATCCAGGGCGTAGAACTCGCGGTCCTCCTCGTGCTGAACGTGAACCACGATATCGCCGAAGTCCAGCAGAATCCAACGACCCGAGGAGCGGCCCTCGCGGCGCACCGGCTTCAGGCCGGCCTGCTCGCGCAGGGCGTCCTCCACCTCGTCAGCCACGGCGTTCACCAGGCGCTCGTTGTGAGCGGAGACCACCAGGAAACCGTCAATCAGGCCCATGGCGTCGGAGGCATCCACAGCGAACAGGTTCGTTCCCTGCTTCTCCTCCGCCGCGCGGGCGGCAATGCGCAGAGCCTCAACCGAGGACTGTGCAGCAGTCATATCTTCCTTTCTTGCCGGTCATTCCCACCGGCAGCACCCCGCGGGGTGCGTTCTCACGGCCTACTTCGGGCCAAAAATCATAATCAAGCCGACAACAACCAGGGCCAGCAACAGAACCATCCACAGCCAGGCCAGGGAGGTCTTCTGGGCCGGCTTCAGCACCTCGTGCTCCGACTGGTTCTCGGTAACCTTCTCGGCGAAGGACTTATCGGAGTCCTTCTTCTGAGCGCCGCTGTTCTGAGATCCACTGTCCGCGCGCTCCACCGATGCCACCGGTGCGCTCTTCGACTCGGCGGACTCCTCTGCGGCGAGCTCGGCCATCGCCACGGAGTCCTCGGGATCCTGGCGGTCCACCATGCGCTGCAGCAGTTCCTCCACCTCGTCCGGGCTCAGGGCCACGGTCGGGTCGCCGTCCACCGAATCCACGGTGTCGCCAGAAACCGAGCCGTCCAGAACGCTCAGGTCCAGGCCCTGAGCGTTCACGGCGCTCACGCGGGTGGGCAGGTTGGAGGATGCGTCGTCCTTCTGCGCCTCGGCAGCCTCGGGCTTCTGAGCTTCCTTGGGCTCCTGGGCGTCCTTGGGCTCGGGGGATTCCTCGTCCTCAGCCGGCGCGGAGGCGTAGCCGACGACGCTCTCGTCAACCTTCGGCTCATCGCGCACGAGGTACTCGTGCATCTTCGGCTCGGGCTCCTCCTCCTTGACCACGGTAATCACCGGAATGGAAGAGGTCAGCGGGCTATCCACCGCCGAGGGACTGGTGGCATCTACACGGTTCTTCGCGATCTCGTCGGGACGCAGAACGCGCAGGCTACTGGTCAGAGGGGCCGGCTCGTGCAGCTTCTCCTCGTCGTTCGCCTCGGTCTCAATCTTGCCCTGAGCCGCCAGCGCCGCGAAACGACGCTGAACCGCCAGAACCTGCGGATCAATCGCGCCGGTGTTCACCACGGAACCCATGTTCTCAACGGGCTTCGGGTTCTCCCCGCGGCGGTGTGCGCGCAGGTACTCGGCGACTTCCTCACGGTAACGGGCGAGACGGCGCGGACCCATCACCTTAGTCGGCGGCGGCACCTCAATGCCGTCTTCGGTCACGTACGTCTCGTAGAGGTACGCTTCGTCCTCGCTATAGGGCTTCGAACCCGCAGCTTCACTCATGTGTTCCCTCATTATTCGTCGATTCGGGTGACTGCTCCGCCTCATCCTTAACTCGAGGCAGGCCGTCACGGTAGGCCGTCAAAGCGTCCTTCTTATACAGCCCGTACTTCGCAATGTACTGCACCACGCCATCGGGTACCAGGTACCAGATGGGGGCGCCCTCAGCCGCGCGGCGGCGAATATCGGTCGAAGAAATCGCCATCGCGGGGATCTTCAGCGTCGTAATATGACGCCCCTCCGCAAGGGGAGGATCCAGCGTGTGATCGGGGCGGGTCACGCCCACGAACGTCGCGAGGTCCCACAGCTTATGGGCATTGCGCCAGGTCATAATCTGGCTAATCGCATCCGCCCCGGTAATGAAGAACAGGTCAGCATCGGGGCGCAGGCTGCGCAGCTCGTTAAGCGTATCAAAGGTGTACGTGGCGCCGCCACGGTCAATATCAATACGGCTCACCGTAAAACGCGGGTTCGACGCGGTCGCGATCACCGTCATCAGGTAGCGGTGCTCGGCATCGCTCACGTGCCGCTCCCCCACCTTCTGCCAGGGCTGACCGGTCGGAACGAACACGACCTCGTCCAGGTCGAACACCGCGGCGACCTCGCTGGCCGCCACCAGGTGCCCGTGATGAATCGGGTCAAACGTTCCACCCATCACGCCCAAACGCACCCGTCCAGGGATGCGAGGGGGAATCGATTCGGAGCTCGGGGCACCGAAATCAAGCTGAATAGGCTGATCACTCACAGAAGCCGTCCTTGCTGGGGACAGAGACCGCACCGGAAAACAACGCGCCCACCGGTGAGGATACGGGCAAATACACGGATGCACGCGCGCCACTCGGCGGGCCCACGCGGGACGCCGGATGCACGTGCGTACACCCATCTATGCTACCGTCTCGGCGCTAAAAACAACGAAATGACGGGGGTGAGCTAAGCCGCGGGTGGAATACCCGCGACCCGGCTCACCCCCGTCGCCACGATGTGGACTCTACCTAGTCCTCGGTGCCGGGCATGTCGATATTCTCGTCGACCTTGCCCTCCTTGAGCTTCTTGCGGTACTCCACGGACTCGGTCCAGACTCCGGCCACGCGCTCGGATTCCAGCTCGGCACGAGCCGCAGCCTTCGCATCCATGCGCTCCTTGTACTCCACGCGCTTCTGAGCGCGGGTCGGGCGGATAATCTCCTCCAGGCGAGCGTCGGTACCGCGCGGGGAGGAGAGCAGCTCGGCGCCACCGATCATGGTCGGCTCCCAGTCGAAAATCACCGAGTTGTCGCTCTCGCCAATCACCACGGCGTCGCCGGCGCGGGCGCCAGCCTTGAACAGCTCGTCCTCAACGCCCAGGCGGGCCAGGCGGTCCGCCAGGTAGCCGACCGCTTCATCGTTGTTGAAGTCGGTCTGCTGAATCCAGCGCTC
Organism: Rothia sp. HMSC068F09; assembly: GCF_001812775.1. Taxonomy (NCBI): domain Bacteria; kingdom Bacillati; phylum Actinomycetota; class Actinomycetes; order Micrococcales; family Micrococcaceae; genus Rothia; species Rothia sp. HMSC068F09. The sequence continues at coordinate 33,495 of NZ_KV810418.1, read as the reverse complement.
GGGCTTCTCGCCAATCACGCGGAACAGCGGCTCCAGATTGCGCTCCTCGCGACGAATCACGAACTCCTGCTTCTTCTTGTTGCGGAAGCCCTTCGGACGAATCACGGGGGTTTCGACGGTCACACGCTCGGCCTCCTTCTCGGCGGCGGCGCGGGCGGCGCGGTCCTCCTCAACGAGCTTCGCCATCGCGAAGATGAGAGGCTTCAGGCCCTCGTGCGAGGCGGTCGAAATCTCGAAGACCTTGAAGCCCATCTCCTCGAACTCGGGGCGCACGAACTCGGCCAGTTCACGGGCCTCGGGCACGTCAATCTTGTTCAGCACCACGATCTGCGGACGCTCGTGCAGCGGCACGGTCACACCCGCGGTCGGGTCGACCTCGTAGTTCTGCAGCTCGCCGCGAATCACCTCGAAGTCGCTGATCGGGTCGCGGCCGGGCTCCAGGGTCGCGCAGTCAATCACGTGCACGAGCGCCGAGGAGCGCTCCACGTGACGCAGGAAGCGGTGGCCCAGGCCACGGCCCTCCGAGGCGCCCTCAATCAGACCGGGCACGTCGGCCACGGTGTAGCGCACATCGCCGGCCTGAACCACGCCCAGGTTCGGAATCAGGGTCGTGAACGGGTAATCCGCAATCTTCGGGCGTGCCGCGGAGATAGCGGCAATCAGCGAGGACTTACCGGCCGAGGGGTAACCCACCAGGGCCACATCCGCGATGGACTTGAGTTCCAGCACGATGTCGGCCTCTTCGCCGGGGGTGCCCAGCAGCGCGAAGCCGGGGGCCTTACGCTTCGTCGAGGCCAACGCGGCGTTACCCAGACCGCCCAGACCGCCGCGCGCGGCGATGTACTCGTCGCCAACGTGCAACAGGTCGGCCAGGACATTGCCCTCGCGGTCCTTCACCACGGTGCCCTGCGGCACGGTCAGAATCAGGTCCTCGCCATTAAAGCCGTGGTGCATATCGCCGCGGCCGATGTCACCGTTCGGGGCGTGCTGGTGCGGGCTGTGGTGGTACTCCAGCAGGGTCGTGGTCTGGTTGTCGACGCGCAGAATCACCGCGCCACCATTACCACCGTTACCGCCGTTCGGGCCGCCCAGCGGCTTAAACTTTTCGCGTCGCACGGAGACGCAACCGTTGCCTCCGCGACCGCCGGAAACATGCAAGACCACGCGGTCCACGAATTCCGCCACGGGTTCTCCTATCTTGGAAAGTCTTCTCTTCGCCGACGCCTCAACGCCCGGTGGGCGGATGCATCGGCAGGCGCAGCCGGGTTGGGGCGCGCCTCCTCGCGAGGACCGCACAGCGTGCGGGCTGCTCGCGGAATGGGAGTTATAGCGAGAGGGGGTAGACTCGCGCCTACCCCCTCTGCCCTAGCGGTGAGTATTACTCAGCTGCAGCCAGGATGTTAACGACCTTGCGGCCCTTGCGGGTACCGAACTCGACGGTGCCTGCTGCCAGAGCGAACAGGGTGTCGTCGCCACCGCGGCCAACGTTCAGGCCGGGGTGGAAGTGGGTGCCGCGCTGACGAACAATGATCTCGCCTGCGTTGACGGACTGGCCGCCGTAGCGCTTAACACCGAGGTACTGGGGGTTCGAGTCACGACCGTTACGGGTGGAGCTTGCGCCCTTCTTGTGTGCCATTCTGTATTCCTACCTTAGGGTTGAATTCCGGTTCGCTTCGATTACGCGTTGATAGCGGTAATCTTGACGGTGGTCAGCTCAGCGCGGAAGCCCTGACGCTTCTTGTAACCGGTCTTGTTCTTGTACTTCTGAATAACGATCTTCGGACCGCGCAGGTCCTCGACCTTCTCAGCAACAACCTTGGCGGAAGCCAGGGACTTTGCGTCAGCGGTGACCTTGTCACCGTCGACGAGCAGCAGCACGGGCAGCTCGATGGTGCTGCCGGGCTCGCCTGCAACACGGTCAAGGGTAACGAGGTCGCCGACGGAAACCTTCTCCTGGCGGCCGCCAGCGCGTACAATCGCGTATGCCACTATGGGACTCACTTTTCTCGACAACTTGCTTCTTGAATCTCACTCGAATGAGCAGCCTGCGCTTTCATTGCTGTGCGCCCTCCCCCGCCGGTCGAATAACCGCGAAAAGGAGGAACGGCCCGTGCGTTCCGACGGGATTGCCCGCCGGAGCCAACACGCGAGGCTCACCGGTGGTGTCTCTCTCCCGCACGTTCCAACCTCGGCCGAGTACTCGACCGAGCCGAAGACGATGCGGGTGGGAGCGGTGTCTCCCGCTGGCCCTGCGTCGATAGGGCTTCACTGAGATAAACACCAGTCCTTAAGAATACGGCATGAGGGACGGGCCGCGCAATAGAGTCGTCTCATCGAAATGTGCGGATGCGGCGTGATGCTCCTCAACCCCGCCTCCCGGCGCACTCCCCCGGCACATTCTCGGTAGGCTCCCCTCACGCGCTCCCCCGGCGGGCGAACGGCGGGCGAACGGCGGGCGCGAAATAACAAAGCTGAAACGACGAAGACCCCGGCGGGCATGGATTTCTCCACCCGTCGGGGCCTTCGTCAGCTGCGGCTACGCGTGAGCCGCGGGGCTAGTCGTCCTTGCCCAGGCGCTTAATGTCGGCGGCGGCAACACCGATGCCGAGCATCGTCGGAGCCGAAGCCTCCTCGATGGCCGGGGCCACATCCGCCACGGATGCGGAAGCCACCACGGAACCGTGAGCGCTCTCGGCGGTATCGACGGTCACGACCTTCGAACCCACGCCGGCGCTCGAAGCGGCGCGGCGGGTGCGGCGCTTGCGCGGGGCCGGAGCGGACGACACAACCGTTGCGGGCTGGGCCGGCTTCTGCTCCGCCTTCTCCTGCTGCGGCGCGGCGGGCTCAGCCGAGGGGGTGCCAATCACACCGGTCACAACCGGGCGGGTGCCCTGCTCGCGCTGACCGTTCTGTTCGGCCGATTCGGCGGCGCGGCGTGCGCGGCGACGCGATGCGCGGGGAGTCTCGCGGACGTCCTCGATGCGCAGGTCCTCACGCTCAGCGCGCTTCGACTCAGCCTTCTTCGACTCGGAACGCTCGGCGCGCTCCGCACGCTCGGAACGACGCTTGGAGGAACGCTCCTCGCGATCCGGGCGGGAAGACTCGCCCTCGGGGCGAGCGATGCGGCCGGCCTTCTGCGAGGCACGGGCCTTCGCCTCACCCGCGCGAATCGCCTCAAAACGATCCGAGGAGCGGCTGAATCGCGGATCCAGCTCGGGATCAACGTGGTGATCCAGCACGCCGGCATCCGAACCCTCCACCGCTGCGATTGCGGTATCATCCAGCTCACGACGCTTCTCGGAGCGGTTCTTACGGGAGCGGCCCGAGCGGGACTTCTTCTCCTCGTGCTGAGACTGTTCCTCGTCCTTCTCCTTGGCGGCCGCTTCCTCCTCCACGCGGTCGAAGGCGCTGGCCAGCTGCTCCAGGGAGAAGCCGCCCTGCTCGCCAACCCACTGGCCGTCGGTTACCTCGGCGACCTTCTGCTCGCGTTCGGCGACCTCGGCGTGGGCCTGCTCGCTCGCCTCAGCGATACCCTGAATCTCCTGCTCCAGCGAGAGCTCAGCGGTCTCGGCGCGGCGCGAACGCTTGCGGCGCTTACGCTTCTTGCGGGTCGAGGTGGTCTCCTCCGAACCGCCCTCGTTCTGGACGGAGGCGGCTGCCACGGCGGCCATCGCGTTGCGGCGCTCGGCCTTCTTCGACTCCAGGGCGTCCTGCTTCTGCTGGTCGCGCGAATCCTCGCGGGAGGCCGAACGGGCACGCTTGCGCTCGTTACGGTCGTGGCGGTGAATGAAGTCGGAGGCGCCACCGCTGCGGCCGCTCAGCGGCTGATCGTGAACAATCAGACCGCGGCCGGCGCAGTGCTCGCAGGGCTCCGAGAAGACCTCGAGCAGGCCGGTGCCTAGACGCTTGCGGGTCATCTGAACCAGACCCAGCGAGGTCACCTCGGTCACCTGGTGCTTGGTGCGGTCACGGCCCAGGCACTCAATCAGTCGGCGCAACACCAGGTCGCGGTTCGACTCGAGCACCATGTCGATGAAGTCAATCACGATGATGCCGCCAATATCGCGCAGACGCAGCTGACGCACAATCTCCTCGGCCGCCTCCAGGTTGTTCTTGGTGACGGTCTCTTCGAGGTTGCCGCCGCTACCGGTGAACTTACCGGTGTTCACGTCCACCACGGTCATGGCCTCGGTGCGGTCAATCACGAGCGAGCCACCCGAGGGCAGGTAGACCTTGCGATCCAGCGCCTTAGCCAGCTGTTCGTTGATGCGGTAGTGGTCGAAGAGGTCGTCCTCGCCGTCCCACTTCTGCAGGCGCGAAACCAGGTCGGGTGCCACGTAGGTCACGTAGGCCTCGATGGAGTCCCAGGCGTCCTGACCCTGAACAATCATCGCGGTGAAGTCCTCGTTGAAGACGTCACGCACGGTCTTAATCATCAGATCGGGCTCCTGGTAGAGCATCTCGGGGGCCAGCACCTTGCGGGAGTTGGCCTTCTCCTGGATCTCTTCCCACTGCGCGCGCAGGCGGTTAATGTCGTGGGTCAGCTCCTCCTCGGAGGCACCCTCGGCCGCGGTGCGCACAATCACGCCGGCACCCTCGGGCAGCTTGTCCTTCAGAATCTTCTTCAGGCGCGCACGCTCGGTGTCGGGCAGCTTGCGAGAAATACCGGTCATGGAACCGCCCGGCACGTACACCAGGAAGCGGCCCGGCAGGGAGACCTGGCTGGTCAGGCGAGCGCCCTTGTGACCAATCGGGTCCTTGGTGACCTGCACCAGCACCGAATCACCCGGCTTCAGGGCGTTCTCAATCTTGCGGGGCACACCGTCCAGGCCGGTGACGTCCCAGTTGACCTCGCCCGCGTAGAGCACGGCGTTACGGCCGCGTCCAATGTCAACGAACGCAGCCTCCATGGAGGGCAGCACGTTCTGCACCTTACCCAGGTACACGTTGCCAATCAGGGAGTCCTGCTGGGTCTTCGACACGAAGTGCTCGGCCAGTACGCCGTCCTCGAGCACACCAATCTGGATGCGGCCATCCTTCTGGCGAACCAGCATCTGACGGTCCACGGACTCGCGGCGAGCCAGGAACTCGGCCTCGGTCACGATGTGGCGGCGGCGGCCCAGGGAACGGGACTCGCGGCGACGCACGCGCTTGGCCTCCAGACGGGTGGAGCCGCGCACACCGGTCACGGTGTTGGATGCGTGGGAATCGGCCAGGCGCGGTGCACGCACCTTGGTGACGGTCTCAACGTCATCCTCGACACCGCCCTCAATCTCGATGTCCTCGGTACCGCGGCGGCGGCGGCGACGACGGTGGCTGGTGACCTCTGCCTCCGCGGCGGCCTCCTCGCGGCGGCGCTCCATGCGGTCCTTGCGCTTCTGCTCTTCGGCGGCGGCGCGGCGGGCCTCACGCTCAAGCTTGGCGGCTACGGCGAGCTCGCTCAGTTCCTCGGGCTCGGGGGCCACGAACAGCGGCATCGCGCCCATGGGGGTGCGCGAGCGCAGCTCCTGCAGCTTTTCGCGCTGCAGGTCGCTCAGGGTCTTAACGGGTTCGGCGGGTTCGGCGGGTTCCTCGGGTGCCTTCTCCTCGGCGGCTTCTTCGACGGCGGAGACCTCGGCTTCGAGCACCTCGGCCACGCCATTGGTTGCGGCGGGCTCCGCGTCTGCGGAGCTGGCCTCGGCGTTCTCAGTCTGCTTCTCGGCGGCCTCCTCTGCCTCGGCCTCAACCTCGGCTTCCGCGGCGGCTTCGCCCTCAACAAATTCGGCTTCGGCGGTCTCTTCTGCGGCTTCTTCGGCCTTCTCCGCCGTGGTCACCTTCTCGACCTTGGCGACCTCTTCGACCTTGGCGGTCTTCTCGACGGTCTCGACCTTGGCCACCTTCTCAACCTTGGCGACCTCTTCAACCTTCGCCACGCGCTCCTGGGCGGCGGGAGCCTCCGCCGCCTCAGCCTCGGCGGGCTGCTCTTCAGCTGCCGCGAACAGGCTGTTCAGGGTCGAAGCAACCTCGGCCTCGGACACCGCGGGAGCGGCGGCCTTCGGCGCGGGGGCGTGCTTAGCCTTAGCGTTACGCAGATTGGTCAGGCCCGTGGCGATGGCTTCGTCCAGGGGAAGCTCGGGAGCCTTCTCCTTCTTCGGACGTCCCGGGCGGCGACGCTCGGCGGGAGCGGCCTGAGATTCGGAGCTCTGGCGAACATTCTTACGCAGAGTTTCGCGGGTTTCTGCGGAGGCGTTCTTCTCCTCCGCGAGGGCGTTCAGCGCCTCAAAAACCCCAAGTTCGACGTTCTTCTCGTCAGACATTAATCTTCTTTCGTCATACCCCGCTCCGCATCGCGAGGATTTTTGACAGCGCGCATACAGCGCAAAGCCTAGTTGCCGTCACCGTGGCTCAAGCCTCTCCCTGCGAGCGCGCATACGTAGGGCGCAGCCCGGGCGCTATCTCTTTCAGCGCCGTCATTCGTGGGGGCGAGCGGGCGGAACGCAACGCGCACCGCAACGGTCACAGCCACCCCGCGATCGAGCACGGCCACGCCCTCCCTGGGCGTCCTGCCGGTCTTCGGGATTCTTCGCCGATGCGGTCCGGTCCGCGCGGTGCGACAGTCATGCTCCGCGGCTTACGGCCGGCGCTTACGGGTACTCTCCCTCGATGCGGTGGTGGGGATCTTCTGCGCGTGCGGGGCGCACAAGACACCGTCTTTCATTATACCCGTACGAGGCCCCCTCGAGGCTACCCGGGATGCGGGCTTAAGAGGCGGGCGGAAAACCCGGCGAGGCGCAAGAAAGCCGGACGGCGCGCGTGCATCATCCGGCTTCGTTCAAAAATTTTGGAGACACCCGCGCGAAGCGGGGTGCGCATAGGGCGGAACTCCCCCGGTGACCCTGCGGGAATCGCCAAAGAGAGAGGTTAGTCCAGGCCCAGCTCGGCGTCGCGAGCCTCGCGTGCCTGCTGCGCCAGCTTCGGGTCGGTCGGAAGATACTCCGGGCCCGAACCGGTCGCAAAGGGAACCCCCAGGATAAAGACGAAGGGCGAGAGGACCAGCAGGATAACCCACAGCAGCGAAAAGTGACCGGCGGTCAGCAGCAGAAGGGCAATCAGGAAAATTACGGCGGCGCCACCCATCGTGGCCATTCCGGCAGTCTTCACGGTTCTCCTCAGTGGGCAAAGGAACGTACCCGTCCATTATACGCACGAGGAACCGCACGTGCGGGGCCCCTCCCCTCGCAGAGGCTGAGGCGGGCGCGCATCCGCTCCGCCCTATTCGGTGCAGCGGGCGCAGTAACAGGGTGCAGAAACGGGGTGCAGAAAAGCCCCGGCAGCCGGGCTACCGGGGCTTTCCCTTCGGCTCCAAAACCGAGGGGTTACTGCATCATGCCCATGATGACGTCGAAGAAACGAATCACGATGATGCCAAAAATCAGAATCAGCCACAGGCCAATCGCGAACCACGACCAGGCGCGGGCGCTTTCGCGAACCGACGGCGAGGCGGGAATGACGCCAGCCGAGATGTTGCGCACCGTGGTCTTCACGAAGAGGGTGATGGTCATGACCCACACGATCATGCAGAACAGGCAGAGAGCGTTGATATGGAAGGTCGTCTCAAACCACAGCCACATGATGAAGGCCGCCGCGGCACCCAGGCCGATGTTCAGGCAAATCCAGAACCACCGCTTGAACTGTGCCCCGGCCAGAATCGCCGCGCCAATCGTCACCACGATGGAGAAACCGACCAGGCCGATAAAGGGGTTCGGGAAGCCGAAGGCCTCGGCCTGCGGGGTGCGCATGACCGTGCCACAGCTGAGCAGGCCGTTGATGTCGCAGACCGTGGTGTGGCCGGCGTCAACGTAAATCTGCAGGCGCTCGTACACCAGAATGGCAGCGGAGGCCAGGGCGATGAGACCGGCACAAATCAGCCAGCACCCCAGTCGGCGATCCATGGAGGTCGTCGTTCCCTCCGCTCCCTCCAGCCGACCGGTGTGTTCGTTCTCGGCCTGGGGCGGTTCGGTGGTACTCGATGCGGCGGTACTCATGCGACTCCTTGTGGTAGTTGGTTGACCGTGGTGTGTCACCGTGGTTTGTCCGGAATATGCCGTGCCCCATTCTGCTCGCGGTCCCGGAAGGACCGGAGGCGAGCTCGGGTCGGGTGGTTTCGTCCCGCTGGGCGGGCCCGAGCCGAGGCTTCGGGAACGGGCGATATCCGGTGGTGCACGGAGGCACCCCGGATTCGGCATCTCAACTATCCTAGCCTCTTCCGGCGGTAATCAGTACGTCATCCGACCAATTATTTCGCGATACCGCGCTTTTTTGGCCCGTTCGGGGTCAGACGTAACCGTTTGTTCTCTCTCGCTTCTTTCCCGGGGTCTTCGGGGATTTGGGCCGTCCGGCGGTTAGCCGGGCTAGTCCTCCTCGGAGTCCTCGTCGCCGAAGAAATCCTCGGTATACGAATCGCCCAGCGGCAGGCCCAGCGAGTCCTCCAGCGAAGAACCCTGCCCGGGCTCGCCGCCCAGCTCGGCCATGATGTCGTTCAGCAGCTCGTCCGGCTCAGCCTCAGAAGCCGCCGCAGCAGCAGCCAGGGTCGCCGCGGAGGCGGCACCTGCAGAACCGGCGTACAGGCCCGCCTCGGCGGGCAGCTCGTTCGGCAGTTCCTCGGCCTCGGCACCGGGGGTCTTCGCCTCCTCATGCGCCGCCAGCAGGGTACGCGCCTCACCAATGACCGTAATCGAACCGGTAATCAGCACACCCGCCGACTCCTGCTCAAAGAGGGCGTTCTCCATGGCGGTGGCAATCGCCTCGTCCAGGTGCTCAAACACCTCAATCGAGTCCTCGTCAATGCCAGCGTCCAGGGCGAGCTCGTGCAGGCGCTCAGGGGCAATCGCGCGCGGCGAATCCGAGGCCGACAGGTACAGGCGGAACGTACCGTCCGAGGCGTCCACGTACTCCTCGCGCATGGTCTCGAACATGCCCAGGGCGTCCTTCTCCCCCAGGATGCCGACCACGGCGTGCAGGTGCGAAAGCTTGAACGCCTCGGTTAGCGCGGCCGCGGAGGCGCGCACGCCGTGCGGGTTGTGGCCAGCGTCCAGGATGGTCAGCGGCTCGGTACGCACCACCTCCAGGCGGCCCGGCGAGCGCACCGATTCGAAGGCGGCGCGCACGACGTCCTCGGGCAGCTGACGCTGGCCGCCGAAGAACGCCTCCACGGCGGCGAGAGCCACCACGGCGTTCTGCGCCTGATGCGCGCCGTGCAGCGACAGCGGCACGTCCGGGTACTCCCCCGCCAGGCCGCGCAGGGTCAGCAGCTGACCGCCGACCGCAAGCTCGCGAGAGACCACGCCGAACTCCACTCCCTCGAAGGCGAAGGATGCCTCCTTCTCGCGGGCGGAGGCGAGCAGTACGTCGGCGGCCTCGGGCTCCTGGACGGCCGAGACGAGGAAGCCACCGGGCTTGATGATGCCGGACTTCTCGGTTGCGATTTCGGCGAGGGTTTCACCGAGCATATCGGTGTGGTCCAGACCGATCGGGGTGACCACGGAGACCACGCCGTCGGCAACGTTCGTGGAGTCCCAGGTGCCGCCGATGCCGACCTCAAGCACCACCACATCCACCGGCTCGTCCGCGAAAATCGCGAAGGCGAGCACGGTAATGGACTCGAAGAAGGTCAGGGCGGGCTCGCCGCGGGAGGTCATCTCTGCGTCCACAATCTGCAGGTAGGGGGCGATTTCCTCCCAAATGCGCACGAAGGTGGCGTCCGGCACGGGCGCGCCGTTGATGCAGATACGCTCGGTGACGCTCTCGAGGTGCGGGCTGGTAAAGCGGCCCACGCGCAGGTCGTGGCCCAGGAGCAGGGCCTCAATCATGCGGGCGGTGCTGGTCTTGCCGTTCGTGCCGGTAATGTGAATCACCGGGGCGGCGCGGTGCACGTCGCCGAGGATTTCGACGGCGCGGGCTACCGCGTCCAGGCGCGGTGCCATCTTGTTTTCGGGGGCGCGCGCCAGCAGCTCGCCGTAGACCCGCTCCACGCCCTCGGGATCGGGAATTGCGGGGTAATTCTTCTCGCTCATTGTTCTCCTCACTGGGATAGCCGGTTGCGGCACCGGCCGAGTCCCCGCCGTGCGGCGGGATAGACGACGGGCCGCCCCGCCCGTGAAGGGGCGGGACGGCCGTACGGTTCAGGCGTATTAGGCCTTAGCCACGCTGATGGACAGCTCGGGGCCTTCGGTCAGCTGCAGGGACACGGCGAGGGTTTCGCCGGTCACCAGTGCCTCGTTGGCGCGCAGGGCTGCCAGGGTCTCCTCGGGTGCCTCGATGGAGAGGTTGATGCGGTCCGCAACATTCAGGTCGGCGTCCTTACGTGCCTGCTGAATAGCGCGGATGGTATCGCGGGCGATACCCTCGGCAACCAGCTCGTCGGTCAGCTCGATGTTGAGGACCAGGAAGCCGCCGGGCAGAACGGCCGCGGCGGTGTGCTCAGCGCCCTCAGCGTCGGCGTCGACTACGGTCACCAGCTCGTACTCGCCCTCTTCCAGGGCCAGACCGCCGTCCAGAGCCTTCACGCCGACCAGGACGGTACCGTCCTCGGTCACGGTCCAGTCACCGGACTTGGAGGCCTTGATGGCCACCTGCACCTGCTTGCCCAGACGCGGGCCAGCGGCGCGAGCGTTCACCTTCAGCTGCTGGGAGATGCCGTAGTCAGCCGGGTCGACGGTGTCGGCGCTGACCAGGGTCACCTCGCGCAGGTTCAGCTCGTCCTCGACGATGGTCGCGAAGTACTCCGCGCCCTTCTCGCCGAAAGCGGTGCCCAGGGCTGCGAACTGCTCGGGGGCGATCGCCACGGTCAGCTGCTGCAGCGGCTGGCGCACGCGAATCTTCTTCTCCTTGCGCAGTGCCGAACCGGCAGAGCAGACCTCACGCACGGTCTGCATGAGAGCCAGCAGGTCAGACTCGTCGGCGAAGGCGGATGCCTCGGGCCAGTTAGCCAGGTGCACGGAGCGTTCACCGGTCAGGCCGCGGTAGATTTCCTCGCTGCTGAGCGGCAGCAGGGATGCGGCAACCTTCGACACGGTTACCAGCGCGGTGTAGAGGGTGTCGAATGCGTCGGTGTCCTCGTTGAAGAAGCGCTCGCGGGAGCGACGCACGTACCAGTTGGTCAGCGCGTCGGCGTACTGGCGCAGGTACTCGCAGGCGTTCCAGATGTCGTAGGAGTCCATCGCCGCGGTGACCTGTTCAATCATCTCGCGGGTCTTGCCGAGGATGAAGCGGTCCATCACGTGCTGCGAGTCGTACTTGAGCTTGGCGCTGTAGCCCTCACCGTTGTTGGCGGCGTTGGCGTACAGGGCGAAGAAGTGGTAGACGTTCCACAGCGGCAGCATAACCTGGCGAACGCCCTCGCGGATGCCCTGCTCGGTCACAATCAGGTTGCCGCCGCGCAGAATCGGCGAGGACATCAGGAACCAGCGCATCGCGTCGGAGCCGTCGCGGTCGAGGACCTCGGAGACATCCGGGTAGTTGCGCAGCGACTTGGACATCTTCTGGCCGTCTGAGCCGAGCACGATACCGTGGCTGATGACGTTCTTGAACGCGGGGCGGTCGAAGAGCGCGGTCGCCAGTACGTGCAGCACGTAGAACCAGCCGCGGGTCTGGCCGATGTACTCGACGATGAAGTCTGCCGGGTAGTGGTTCTCGAACCATTCCTGGTTCTCGAAGGGGTAGTGCACCTGTGCGTAGGGCATGGAGCCGGAGTCGAACCAGACGTCGAGCACGTCTTCCACGCGGCGCATGGTGGACTTGCCGGTCGGGTCGTCCGGGTTCGGGCGGGTCAGCTCGTCGATGTACGGGCGGTGCAGGTCGGGCTCGCCGTCCTTGTTCAGGGGCAGGCGGCCGAAGTCTGCCTTGAGCTCTTCGAGGGAGCCGTACACGTCGATGCGCGGGTAGTTCGGGTCGTCCGAAACCCACACGGGAATCGGGGAGCCCCAGAAGCGGTTACGCGAGATGGACCAGTCGCGTGCGTTCTCAACCCACTTACCGAACTGGCCGTACTTCACGTTTTCCGGGATCCAGTTGATCTGCTTATTCAGCTCGTACATGCGGTCCTTGAAGTCGGTGACCTTCACGTACCAAGAGGTGATTGCACGGTAGATGAGCGGGGTGCGGCAGCGCCAGCAGTGCGGGTAGGAGTGCACGTAGGACTTCTCGCGAATCAGCACGTCGTCTGCCTTGAGGGCGTTGATGATGGTGCGGTTCGCGTCGAATGCCTGCACGCCCGCGATTTCTGCCAGGGCGGTGGAGCCGGATGCGGTGGGCTCGGCGAAGAGGTTCAGGAACTTTGCACCTTCGTCGAGGGAGAGGATCACGGGGATGCCGTAGCCCTCACAGACCTTCTGGTCGTCTTCACCGTAGGCGGGTGCCTGGTGGACGATACCGGTACCGTCGGTGGTGGAGACGTAGTCAGCGACCAGGATCTGCCAGGAGGTTTCGGTGCCCCACTTTTCGGCGTCTGCGAAGTAGTCCCACAGCGGGGTGTAGCGCACGTGCTCGAGCTGGGAGCCGGTGTAGCGTGCGGTGACGGCTGCGGCGGCGTCCTCGGCGGGGTTGTCGCCTTCGTAGCCGAGGTCCTTGGCATAGGAGCCGAGCAGCTCGGAGGCGAGCAGGAAGGAGCGACCCTCGAACTTACCTGCGCCGGGTACGACGGAGTATTCGATCTCGGGTCCGGCTGCGAGCGCCTGGTTGGTGGGCAGGGTCCAGGGGGTGGTGGTCCAGGCGATTGCCTCGACGCCCTCGAGCTCTGCGGCGACCTTCTCATCGGCACCGAGGGAGGTGTCTGCGGTGATGCGGAATGCGACGGTGACGGTCTGGTCCTGGCGGTCCTTGTACACGTCGTCGTCCATGCGCAGCTCGTGGTTGGAGAGAGGAGTCTCGTCCTTCCAGCAGTAGGGCAGCACGCGGAAGCCCTGGTAGGTCAGGCCCTTGTCGTAGAGGCGCTTGAACGCCCAGATGACGGATTCCATGTACTCAACGTTCAGGGTCTTGTAGTCGTTTTCGAAGTCGACCCAGCGTGCCTGGCGGGTGACGTACTTTTCCCACTCGTTGGTGTACTTGAGCACGGAGGCGCGGGCGGCATCGTTGAAGTTGTCGATGCCCATTTCGAGGATTTCGCGCTTGTCGGTCATGCCGAGCTGCTTCATGGCCTCGAGCTCTGCGGGCAGGCCGTGGGTGTCCCAACCGAAGCGGCGTTCTACCTTGTGGCCGCGCTGGGTCTGGTAGCGGGCGACGAGGTCCTTGGCGTAGCCGGTGAGCAGGTGGCCGTAGTGGGGCAGGCCGTTGGCGAAGGGAGGGCCGTCGTAGAAGACGAACTCGTTCTCGCCGTTTTCGCCTGCGGGGCGGTTCGCGATGGATGCGGCGAAGGTATTGTCCTTCTTCCAGTAGTCGAGGACCGCTTCTTCGAGTGCGGGGAACTTGGGCGATGCGGTGACGCCGCTTCCTGCGGCTTCGAAGGCACTCGCCTTGGGATATACGTTAGACATTGGGTGCGCCCTTATCTTGTTGTTCTCATCGTTGAGGCAACGGGCGCGGTACGCGGGTGCGTGCACTCGTCGCCTCTCAGCCGGTGAGGGTTGACATGACGGGTGCAAGGACGCCTGGGCATCACTAGACTGCCGGGCTGTGCCGGGGCTTAGGATGCGGCGCGGTACCACCTTGCTTACTGAGTTAACCAGCTCAACGCACCGAACCCTTCCGGGGCTGCGTGGCGTCGCGTGTCCGCGATGCCTAGCCACCGGAAGAGCGGCGCGTTGGGCGGGTATCAGTCGCTTATTACAGCTATATCGGGCTTAACCGTCCGGTTCTACTGGGACTACATCTCTTCCGCTAAGACGCCCTCGCCGCAGCGATTGACGGGCGCCCGCAGGTGCGGTCCGTTCTTCCGAATTGCTCGCCGGTGATGGCCGGGTCGTTGCAAACACTAATAGTTTATGTGGCTTTTGGTTCCGAATGCAACCCCGATCGGTGTGGGTTTGAACGCCTTCATTCCCCTACTATCCCCACAGGATCCGGGGAATAGACGGGTCACTCTTCCGCGAGTTTCCGAGCCCCGAGGGTCCTTAATAGACCCCCGCGAGCCGCGCACTCGAATGTGTCACCCAATGTATGTTTTTGCATCGACGCATTGTGGCTTTAAGTTGGTTTTGAATTTTGGCATCGAATTTTTGAAAGCACCTTTCGGGCGACCACAAGATATTGGGTTGAGAAGAAGACTCGTCCACTAGATATTCATCCCGCGAATTTTTTCACCCCTCCACTCCCGGTGTGGGAACTAATTTTTGCGACCCACGGGGTGATGTATAGCGAGTGAATAGAGTGCATATTCGGGGATTGCAGAGCGATTTCCCTTGGCTAATTAGCCCGTTTTCTTCGCCCATTCGATAGATTCCAGACCCTCCCGAGGGAGAGTTGCGCGTCCCACTCACCCTGTCTCATTGCCAGAAATTTAGTCACTCCCCCAGAGGTTCCAGGTCTTAAATGTGATATAAATCATGTTCTCCAATGTGCTTCGCACCCACCTGTCACCTCCCCTACTCCTGTCATCGTGATGCAATCTCGACACCTTGGAATCGGCTACCGCCATCTGGATTCAAAATTCCCCCAGGGATTACTAAGGCTCAATTTCATGCATTTTGAACTCAATTAATATAAAATAATCCATATATGCATCAATGATGATTCTAGGGCTTCTGTCATGAGGAACCCGTCAAAGCTAACCGTTCCAGACCTGCACGAGCTGGATTAGTGCAAACCGTAACGGCGCACATCCCGCGGTTTCATCGTTGATTCATGCGTGCGCTCCGTCCCAACGGCAGAGCACGCCCAAGGCACCTTCCGGCCTTCCGGTTACGCAGCCGGGTTTGTCCCGCGCGAACCACGACTATCACGAATACGACCATGCACCCGCCCCGGGTGCCCCGAGCCCATCTCGGGCTAGATTCAAGGAGTTCACCGATGTTCTCACCCTCTTCGAGCGCCCGTTCCAACACCGTTAGCCCTTCAGCTCCCCTAGCCCGCCGCACCCTCCTGCTGGGCGGTCTTGCGGCCCTCACTGCCGGGTGCGCCGCCAGGGTCCATCCGCTCAGCGAAGAAGCCAAGCGGAAGCTACCCGCTGCCTCCCCCTCCGCGAGCGCCTCTGCCTCGCCCGCAGCGAGCACCTCGGCGGCCCCTTCAAGCGCCGCGACAAACGACGCGACGAACGGGACGAACGACGCGAACGCTGACGCCCCGCGCGTCCCGGAATCTGAGGATGCGCTCGTCAAAGGTTGGGAAAAATATCCGGGCCCTTTGAAGTTGACCGGCCAGTACACCGGCGAGTATCAGCCGGCCACTTCATCCGCCCCGGCGCAGAACGTGCCCAAGCCCCTCAAGACTGTCCCCCACCGTGACGAACCGACTTTCGAGGGTGCCTACGAGACGTTGCGTGCGTACTATAGCGCCCTCATCACCACGCTTAAGGATGGACGCTACGCGTCTCAGGCGGTGGAGCTGATCCATCCAGAAGATCGAAGTGCAATCGCTGAGATTAACGCGGTCAAGGAACTCTACGAGCAGAAGGGCTGGTACATGGAGTTCACCTGTAGCATTTCGATGCAGAAGACGGAGCCGGTGGGCGCGGTGAAGGACGGCGACGGGTACGTGCTGATTCATGTTGATGCCGAGTACTCAGCCACCGCCGTTCACCAGCCCGACGGCACCGAGCGAAAGGTCCCGGCCATCGCCCAGACTTCCACGCCACACGTCATGCTCTTCGCCGAGGGTAAGTGGTGGAGGATTAGCGTCCCCTACATGAACGAGCGTCTAGGAACCGGTTCGGATTCTTCCGGCAGCTCCGGCGATTCTCACGGACCCGCCGGTGTCTAGGGCCGCTTGATTCCGGGTGATTCTCATCGGGTAGGTTCAGCATCTGTTCCTCCCCGAGTTCGGGTTAGCGTGCACTTAAAGATAACGTTCAGGGTTTTTTGACGAACCTTTCAAACGGGTCACTTATAGTCGAACCCGGATGCTCCCCCGCGTTCCTCGCACCGAGGTTTTGGGGCCGAGCATCCGGGTATATCCGTACCACGCACCATACGACAGGACCCCCGCAATACCGGCGTACACACAAACGCCGCACCACGCGGGCCTACATCAGGAGGCCACGATGTCTTTCCTCAATCAAGCACCCAGCCGACGCAATATCCTTCTGGGCGGTATTGGCCTTGCCGCTCTTGCCCTGGCCGGATGCGCCAAGGATGTCCGTCCGCTTGCCGACGGGTCGGCTTCCCCCACTGACTCGCCCAGCGGTTCTCCCAGCACCTCTCCCAGCTCTTCCGACAGCGCGTCCGCTTCGGCTTCCTCCAGCGCCTCGGGCAGCACCCGAATCATCCCCGAGGATGAATACCTCAAGGATAGTGACAAGTACCTCGGTCCCCTGAAGTACGAGTACAAGGAGCTGTCGAACAAGTACGTCGAGGCCACCGATACCTCCCCCGCGAAGAACGTCCCCACCCCGGTCATCGATCAGACGGCGCGGCGCACCAACACCCTCGAGGGCGCCTACAAGACCCTGTGCGCCTATCAGAGTTCTTACGTCTACCTCATGCGTACCGGCACGATTGAGTACGCTATCAACCTCATGAACAAGGACGACACCAAGCTCAGCGCCGAGCTTCTCAACGTCCACACCCTGTATTCCAAGGGCGGTTGGGTCAAGGGCTACGAGAACAAGATGAGTATTCTCTCGGAGTACAGGACGCGCGCTTACGCCTCGACTGAGCTGAGCGCGGTGTCCTTCCCCTGCGAAGACTGGGCGAGCGAGTTTACGACCTATCAGAACGGCTCGAGCCAGGTTCAGGAGGCAAGTACGATTCAGGTTCCCGTGATTCTGGTCTTTGACCAGGGTAAGTGGAACGTGACCAGCGCGGAATTCTTCAGGTCTGAATACAGCGAACGCTTCAAGAAGATTTTCGCTGGTTCCGGTGGTTCCTCTTCGAGTTCCTCCGGTGGCTCATATTCCGGTACCGGAGTCTAGACCGAGCTGGCCGATTTGCTTCCACGCTATGAGGGCGGGGCGGGTATCAATTCAACTGATACCCGCCCCGCCCTTCGTCTGGACCTTTAGCCTGTGCCTTCCGTCTGCGCTGGTGACGATTGTGACGCAACCAATTGCACGGCCAATTATGCCGAGCGAACGGAAGCCCGTGTTAATCCGGCAGCCGGCCCACGCGCGCGTTCCGAACATGACGATAGCCCCGCATCCCTGGCAACTAGGAAAACCAGGGACACGGGGCTATGCCTTGATGCCTCACGCTCCTCCCCCGCGGCGGGCATCGCACCGGGAGTACAAACGGAGCATAAACGCAGCGGAACGTTACGAGGTGGCACGCTCGCGCAGACGCTCGTGAACCTCGCTCACGAAACGGTTCTGATCATCGCGGGCGTAGTACACGACCTCGCCAATCACGGTGATGGCGGGCGGCTTCACTCGGGCGCAATCGGCCTTCGCATTCTCCAGGGTCGTCACGGTAACCCGCTCGTTCTCGGAGAACCCGTTTTCGATGGTCGCCAACGGCATCTCGCCCTCAATCCCACGAGAGAGCAGAGACGCCACCGTATCGGGCAGGGTGCGCACGCCCATCAGCAACACCACGGTGCCGGAGGCACGCAGAGTTGCCTCGACCGCAGCCAGGTCATCCTCGGAAAGACCCGAATGGCCGGATACCACGGTGAAGATCGAGGACACGCGGCGCAGGGTCACCGGGATACCGGCACGTCCGGGAACGGCGATAGCGCTGGTGATACCGGGGATCACCTCGGCCTCCAGGCCCGCCGCGATGCACGCATCCAGCTCTTCGGCGCCACGACCGTACACGTACGGGTCGCCGCCCTTCAGACGCACCACGGTCTTACCCGAAAGCGCGTAGTCAATCATGAGTTGCTGGATGCGGGACTGCGGAACAGCGTGCTTACCGGGCACCTTGCCCACATCGACGATGAGGGCGTTGGGGGCGTACTCGCCGTACTCCTGCGGGGCGAGGTGATCCAGCAGGACCACGTCCGCCTCACCCAGAGCACGTGCCGCACGCAAGGTCAGCAGGTCGACGGCGCCGGGGCCGCCACCGACAATGTAGACCTTGCCGGGGTGCTCGGCGCGCTCACCGGGCAGGGCGATACCGCGCTCGGTCACGCTGTCATCCAGGCTGTGACCGGGCGCCCCGCCCGCGAGCACCTCGTCAATCGTGGCGAACTCGCGGGGCGGGAACGGCGGAATCTTCGGGCCCATACTAGGCTGCCGGAACCGGGTTGAGGTCACTGGGCTTACCCACGGGAATCTTGGTACCGGTCACCAGAACGGTGTTGGACTCGCCAGCCTTGACAGCCGCAATCTCCTCGGGGGTTGCGGGGCGAATCTGCTCGCGCTCCAGCACGAACAGGTGCGATGCCTCGTCGCTGCCGTTGGGCTCGTTGATGAAGGCGCGGAAGCGGCGCAGACGACGCTCGTCCTTCAGGGTTGCGGCCCACTCGTCCTCGTAGGAATCCACGTGACGCTGCATGTCGCGCTCGAGGTCCTCGCACACGCCCAGGGAGTCCTCGATGAGGACGGACTGCAGGTGTGCCAGACCGTCGCCGTGCTCCTCATCCAGGTCCTCAAGCCAGCGAGCGGTACGCTGCAGCTTGTCCGCGGTACGGATGTAGTACATCAGGTAGCGGTCGATGTAGCGCACGACGTCCTCGCTGGAAGCGTCCTTGACGAAGAGGCGGCCGTGGGCGGGGGTTGCGCCACCGTTACCACCCAGGTACAGGTTCCAGCCGTTGCTGGTTGCAATCAGACCGACGTCCTTGCCCTGAGCCTCGGCACACTCGCGGTTACAACCGGAGACACCGAACTTGAACTTGTGCGGGGAGCGCAGGCCACGGTAGCGGTTCTCCAGGTGGACTGCCATACCGACGGAGTCCTGAACGCCGAAGCGGCACCAGCTCGAGCCCAGGCAGGACTTCACGTTACGCAGGGACTTACCGTAGGCCTGACCGGATTCAAAGCCAGCGTCGACCAGACGTTCCCAGATGTAGGGCAGCTGCTCGAGGCGGGCACCGTACATACCGATACGCTGTGCACCGGTAATCTTGGTGTACAGGCCGAACTCCTCGGCAACCTCGGCGATGACGGCCAGCTTCTTGGCGGGAATCTCGCCGGCGGGAATACGCGGGACGACGGAGTAAGTGCCGTCCTTCTGCATGTTTGCCAGTGCGCGGTCGTTGGTCTCCTGCAGACCGCCGCGGCCGGAGTCCAGCACGTAGGAGTTGCGGAAGGAGGAGAGGATCGATGCAACGGTCGGCTTACAGATGGCACAGCCGTCGCCGCCGTGACCGAAGCGAGCAATCACGGAGTCGAAGTCGTCCAGGTTGGTCAGACGCACGGCCTCGGCCAGCTCCGCACGGGAGAAGTCGAAGTGCTCACACAGGGCCTTGGAGACGGTCAGGCCCATCTTCTTCATCTGCTGCTCGAGGGTCTTCTGCAGCATGGGCACGCAGGAACCACACTGGGTACCGGCGGTGGTGCAGGCCTTCAGGGATGCCACGTCGTGGTTACCGTCAACGATGGCCTCACGCACGGTGCCGAAGCTGATGTTGTTGCAGGAACACAGGATTGCGTCGTCGGGCAGTTCGGTGTCGGGGATGCCGTCGCCGCCGCCAGCTGCGGTCAGGTAGACGTTCGGCTCGGCGGGCAGCTCGCGACCCAGCAGGGGCTTCAGGGAGTCGAAGGGAGCGGTGTCACCGACGAACACGCCGCCCAGCAGGGTCTTGGCGTCGCCGCTGGTCACGATCTTCTGGTACATGCCGCGAGCGGGGTCAGCGAACAGAACCTCGAGGCAGCCCTCGGTGGTACCGCGGCGGTCACCGAAGCCGGCCACCTGAACGCCGGAGAACTTCAGCTTGGTGGCGATGTCGAATTCCTCGACCTTTGCCTCTTCGTTGTCGTTGAGCAGGTTGGCTGCCACGGCGTCGGCCATAGCGTTAGCCGGTGCGACCAGACCCCAGGTGCGGCCCAGCACGCAGGCAACCTCACCGATAGCCCAGATGTGCTCGTCGGAGGTGTGGCAGGCGTCGTTGACGACGATACCGCCGCGCTCGCCAATGTGCATGTCGGCGGCGCGAGCCAGCTCGTCATTGGGGCGAATACCGGCACCGAAGACCACCATGTCGGCGGGCAGGGTGCGGATGTTTGCGTCCTCGGAGGGAGAGTCTGCGATGGAGACGGAGATGACGTTACCGTCGGCATCCTTGTTGATACCGGAGATGAACACGCCGGTCTCAATATCAATGCCGGTTGACTTGATCTGGGCGTTCACGGCGTAACCGCCGCCCTGGTCCACCTCGACGGAAAGCAGCCAGGGAGCCACGTCCAGAATGGTGGGCTCCGCGCCGAGTTCCTTCAGGCCCTCAGCAGCCTCGAGGCCGAGCAGACCGCCACCGACAACGATGCCGCGGGGTGCGCGGCCCAAGGTGGACTGCAGGCGGTTGACCTCGGAAACCATGTTCTTCACATCGTCGACGGTGCGGAAGACGTGTGCTGCATCCGAGTTGAGAATGGGGATGCGAACCGCGCGGGAACCGGTTGCAAAAATCAGAACGTCGTAGGGGTACTCGTTACCCTCGGTGTCGGTGACGACGCGGCGGTTACGGTCCAGCTTCTCGGCATGGCAGTTGTTGACCAGGTTGATGTTCTCAGCGTTCCACAGCTCCGGATCGCCGAGGGTCAGATCCTTCTCGGGGTCCTTGAAGAGCTGCTCAATGGCAACGCGGTCGTAAGGGGTGTAGGGCTCATCGTTCAGCACGGTGATGGTGTCTGCGGCACGACCGGCTGCCTCTGCACCCTCGTGGTATGCGCGAACAAAACGCCATGCGGCGGGTCCTGCACCGACAACGAGAATGTTGCGGGGGGTGTTCGACATAGATTTTCCTTTCCTAGTTTGCGATGCGATAGCTCTGCATCCTCGCCGTGGGCGGCGATTATGTCCCTGGGATTCGTTCCGTAACTTATTTGCGGCGCACATGCCGCAACACGGAAATCCCGGATTTGCCAAGATAAGGGGGTCGTACCGACGGAGCGCAAGGCCCCGCGAAACCTCTTATCTTCTGCAACTCCTGAAAATTACGAAACATTTTTATGTGGGATTATGTTGTTTTCTTCAGGTGCTCAAAAGCGATTCCGAGCTACGACTTTCATCGTACATGGTAGCGCAGGGTACGGATAGCCAAAATCAGCATTTTGTGAGAAAAATTCTGAAAAACTTCCGCGAAATAACAGCCCAGATGAGGGCATACATACCTCCGGCGGCAGCGGATTTAGGTAAGGCTAATCTATAAAATTTAGGGTTGTATTTTAGGGTGAAAATAACCTTTAGCTTTCTCGCGCGCCCCATTTCCCAATGTGGGTTTCATAGGGTAAACTCCAAACAAAGAACACGTGAATCGCAATTACGCCCAAACCGTGATTGATCTCGCCTCCGCGCGACACACACCGTTTCGAAAGGAAAACCCCATGGCCGATAACTGGGTCCGCATCTGCGCCGAATCCGATCTTGAAGAGAACTGGGGCGAAGTCGCTCTGGTCGACAACCATCAGTACGCTATCTACAAGACCAAGCACGGCATCTACGCCAGCGATCACCTCGACCCGCACAGCCAGGCACTCGTTCTGGCCCGCGGCATTATCGGCGAGAAGAACGGCCACTCCACCATTACCTCCCCCCTCTACAAGGAGGTCTACGATCTGACCAACGGTGAGTGCCTCTCGGACTCCTCCTACTCCCTCAACGTGTACCCCGTTGAGGTCCGTGACGGCGATGTCTACCTGCTGGCCAACTAATTCGGACGGCTCATAGACAATTCAAATTGACGAAAGGCCCCCGCTTCCTCTGAGGAAGCGGGGGCCTTTCGCGCGGAACGAGCCCAAATAGTTCTTAGGCGGCAAGCGCCTCATCCATGCGATCGACAAAGCACTCTGCCACCACCCTGGCGGATGCAGGGTCCTGTACGTTCACCAGCGGCGCGGCGACCTTCACCGGCAGGCCGGTTGCCTCAGCATCACGGCGCATCTTACCGGCAAAGAAACCCTCCGCCAGCAGGTAGGTCGCGGCGAACTCCGGCTTATACTCGGCCACCACCTCGTGGAACTTCGGGTCAATGGAAGCGATAAAACCGTGCTGAATCTGGGTTCCCAAGGCCTCGGAGAGCAGCTCGGCGGCACGCTCCATATCGGCGCGGCCATCGGCGCGGGAGGAGCCGGCGGCACCCTGCACCACGACAGAACCGTTCTCGGGGGTCCAGCCAGCCTCTTCAAGGCGGGTCCGAGCCAGGCGAGCCAGACGGGAATCGGGACCAAGAGACTCGGCGATCACGATACGTTCGATACCGCTCGCGCGGGCTGCCCGGCGCAGGTCCACCTGAGTATGGAACCCGGTGGAGAGCAGAATCGGGACAATAACGCAGGGCTCGTCCTTGGGCAGAGCCGCCGCAGCATCATCCACGCTGGGCGATTCGACATCAACATAAGCCTCGTGCACGCGGTATTCCACGCCGTCAGTACGCTGGTCCAGCAGGGAACGCACCTGTTCGCGAATCAGGGCGATGGCTTCACGGCCGGCAGCGGAGTCGGTACCGTGAGAGGTCGCGAGAACATTCAAAACAGTCATGCTCCCATTGTAAAAAATTCCCGGGGCAAAATACCCGGCCCACACAAATCTATGAGCCGCAAAAGCCCCCGCTGCCCCACTCAAATCGAGCGAGACAGCGGGGGCTGGCGAGGCAAACTCGAGGCCCGAATGCAACTGAGGTGACAGCACTGCTGAGCGCCCACACCCCGCGAGTCACCGGCGGCAACCGGAATTTACGCCCCGTCACCCTCAGCTCCTGAAAGCCTTATTTGCGGCGCGAGGAATGGGCCCAGGTCATACCCAAAGAGCCCAGAACCATTCCACCACCGATGGCCAATAGTACGGCCAGTGCGGATGAGGAGGCCATCATGCCATGGGCCAAATCGGCTTCTGAGGCCTTCACCCCGTCGCGGCCCTTCTGCTCGGAACGCACCTGCGAGGAGGAACCATCCAGCGTCGAAGACCGTCGCGATTGGGTAGCGGGCTCGGTTTCTGCGGGCGCACTCGTACGAGCGGTAGCCTGCTCGTCCTGTGCATCGCGTGTGCGGTAGCCTAGCGCAGATGAAGAAGAGGCAGCGGGGCGGGCAACGGCCTCCGTCCCCTCTTCGACAGAGATGGTGGGGTCCTTCCGGTCCCCGGCCAAGGCGGTTGCAGAACGTACGCCTCGGATCTTCGTCTTATTCCCGTCAGCCACTTTCACGGCATTCTGTTCCTCACCGCTCGAGGCCGTTGAGGGGGCCGCAGAAGAGGTGCCAGCCACTGCTGAGGATGAAGAATCCGAGGAATCATCAGTGGAGGTGTCGCCGCTTTCCCCCTGGGAACTTCCGGTAGCGCTACTCCCCCGAGAGACGGTGAAGCGTACCGTGCTGACCTGGACATCTCCACCGCTGGTGGCGTCTATTGCCACTACCAAGTAGGTGCGGCCGGTCTGCAGGGAGGCGCCGGGTACACCCAGCACCGCCTCAAAACTTCCGGAGGAGAGGTCCGAAGGGTTCACCCTCACAATAGCTAGGGCGTCACCCACCGTATGCCCATCACCGTCGAGCTCCATGAGCATCAGGTCATACCCGTTGTCATTCGTTGCAAAGTTCTTGCCGCGCACCGTAACGGGCTTTACCGAATCGCTCGAGTTAACCTGGGAGTTCTGGATTGTCAGGCGAGGACTGTCTCGGTGATTCTGCCTATTTGCCTGATCCTCTGTCGTTTCGGAGTTAATCAGCTGAATATGCTCCGGTTCCTTTGTGACGTTCGGGGACTGGGTCACCACCGGCTGAGGAGTGGGGGCTACGGTAGAAGGAATATGCGTGGGGCTGGGCTGCGGCGAGGGAGACTCCGGGGTTTCTTTCTTCTCTACCGGCGTGGAGTCGGTTGCTGAGGGGCCCTTCGAGGACGCATCCTCGCCGTGGGGCGGGGTAACTCCCGGCTGAGTAGAATACCGAGGATCGGAGGGGACCTCCACCAGGGTGTCGCGATCTAGCGTCAGAAAATCTACGCGCGTGATGCCGTAGGCCGCATCCGTCAGGGTGATGACGTAGAACGTTCCCCCAGCGGGCAAATCAAGCAGAAGCGCTACTTCCCCGGGGGAACCCCCTTCGGTCGGGAAGACAAAACGGTGGGTGCATTCCTCCGTCGAGGTGCACGAAGTAACTTCTACCAGCACGCTCTCGGCAGAGACCCCTTGAGGGAAACCCGACCAAACGAGCAGGGCAGCACCGTTCTCACGGTGAATGGTCAGGTGGATATCGCCCTCGTTAGGGCCATCGAAGTCGACGTTCGATTCCCCCTCGCGACGTTGCGTTATGGGGTCGTCCGAGTCGCCTACTCCAGCGACATCGTGTAAAGAGGGCGTAGGGTCGGCAACAGTATCGGCGGCCATGGATGGGGCAAGCACCCCACTCTGCAGTCCCGCAGCAAGGGTCGCAACGGCAACTACACGGCGTTTTATAGATAATGTGCTCATGCAATGTGTCTTTTCGTGGTGTTTAACGAGGTGCTCCCATCCCCGATTATTCTTCCAATCCCACACGGGGTAATCGACCGAGCCCTGGACAGAGTATCTATCCGGTGGCATCCACGCCATATGACCACTGAGATGTGGGGTCAGGGTAAGGAGGAGTCCACGTCTATATATCGGCTTCCTCAACCCTACCATGAACTCCGAGGTTTATTCACTCAAGGGTATTTTGACTCCCCTAAACGCTGTCTTTACGCTCGGGGAGTCAAGAAGTCCCGTAGGTATTTACCGACGGAACACCCGAGACAGGGAGAAGGCATTCCTCCGAATGGCCATCCATACGGCGCCCGCCACCAGGCCCAATCCCACCAGTCCTACGGTCCAGAAGGTCACCCTATAGTCGGAGGCCTCCTCCATAACGTGTTCCGAAGAGGACGCCGCTTTCACACCTTCCTGCTGCCCCGCGGTCGACCCGGAGTGCACCTGAGAGGTGGAGGCGTTAACCTCAGCGGAACGGGAATTACCCTCCGTCTGACGGGTGGGGGTTAGTCCCTTGGCGCCATCGGTAGGGGTCACGGGCTGCGCGGCAGATGCCGATCCGCTCTTTACGGAGGCACCACCCTCCCCATTCGGCGTTACGGTATCGGACCCCGCGGCATATGCCGAGGTCAGGGGTGACTGCCCGGTGGATGCATTGGTCTGGGGCGCCATAGTGCGCACTTGCGCCAGAGCCTGAAGTCCCTGCTGGCGGCGCTCGGCACGCGCCTGGCTCTCACGGGTTGCGGTGGAATCGGCCCCGCTAGAACGGGAAGCGTTCGAGCTACCGTCGGTTGCGTTAGAAGAAGCATGAGAGGAGGCGCTCGCGGAGTTGTCGCTCTTCGCGGTAGTGGACGTTGAAGTAGTGCCCGTTTCATCGCGGCGGGTGGCGGAGGAATCCGCGGTATCCTGCGATTCCCCGGCACTCACCTTAAACCGAACCGAGGCCACGGCGGTGTCGTTGTTCTGCTCATCGACGTACACCAGGTACGCGGTATAGACCGAACCGGTCTTGAGAAGCGACCCCGGAACGCCAACAGCCACCTCGAGTTCTCCTCCGGCGATGTGTGCAGCGTCCACGTGGGTGTACGAGACGGCATCGCCTCGGGGATTACCCTGCATATCGGTCTCAAGGACCACCAGGTCGTACCCGTTCTCTCGGGCGGGCAGGTTCTTTCCGACAACGGTCACGGGCTTCGTCTCTGCGTCAGAACGCAACTCGGCGTAACGAACGTTCAGCGTTGGAGCGTTCAGGTTCGCGGTGTCTCGGGAGGCGGTCAGGCCTCCGGGTACCTCGCTCACAATCTGAGTGCCGCGCTCCAGACCGCCTGCCGCTTTCGGGGTGGGCGAAATCGAGGGCTGCGGATGACGGGCCTCTTCACGCGCTTTAGCCAGGACTTTCTGCGTTTCGTCGTCAAGACGGATTCCCGACGAGTCACTGTCGACGCCCCCGTCACCGGCAGGAACGGTATGGGGAATAAGCGAGCCGGCAGTAATTTTGAACTCCCCGTATCCCTCATCGAAGCTGTCCATGTCGAGGACGGAGATGGTGTAGTAGCCTTCCTTCGGCGTGCTCGGTAGCGTGAGCGTCAGAAGGGTAGAGCCGTCCTGGGCTTTCACTGCGCTCAGCTGCTGGGGAGTGTAGGTGGCTACCTCTCCGGATGCTTTACCGGAGACGGTATAGTACTGAACGGCCACGAGATAGCGGCTCGAATCGCTGATGTACTTCTCTTCGTAGAGAGGTTGCAGGTTGAGGGTCACCCGGTTCTGTTCCACAGAATGAATTAGAACCTCAAGCGTATCGAGTTCAATGTCGAAATCTTGCGAGGGACAATTCTGAGGATTCTCCGAATTGAGAATAGTAATAATGCACTGCTGATCGACAGAAAAATCGGTTCCCTCCACCGCGGAAGCATTGGGTAACACAAACACACCCGTAGTAGCTAAAACGGAAAGCGTCAGGGCGCGGAAAGTTCGAGGTCGTTGAGTGATCATGATAGTGCCATTTCAATCGAAGCGGACGCACAACCTGCTGATAAGGAGTAGCTCACCACAAGCCCCTCCAACGCAATAATTATGCGTGCCGGTACATCGGTTACATCCCAGCCTAACACGAGTATTAAGATTTTAAATTCATTGCATTTGCGTGCTTATTTTTAGGCAGTATATGCACCTCAGAGTAAAACACTGTATGGCCATCCCATAAAACATTGTTATCGAAAAATGCGAATGTTTAGAGGAAGGGCCGAAAACCCCGCAAACAATTATTTCAATCGCTATAAAAGCCCAGGTGCACGACATATAGTGTCCAATCCAAGCCCTGAACACAGGCCGCTCACGGTGTTATAACGCATAAACGTTCGCGCCGGGGGTCCGCAAATCCACCTCCTATAAACAATCAAAATCATTTACATGCCGTACAAGATTTGACAAAAGT
This sequence comes from Rothia sp. HMSC068F09, assembly GCF_001812775.1. Classification (NCBI taxonomy): domain Bacteria; kingdom Bacillati; phylum Actinomycetota; class Actinomycetes; order Micrococcales; family Micrococcaceae; genus Rothia; species Rothia sp. HMSC068F09. The sequence continues at coordinate 6,401 of NZ_KV810418.1, read as the reverse complement.
CCATTGCATAATGCGACACACATCTCACATAATGCAAAGACGCCCCGCGGTTAGTGATGCTGTGCATCACCACCACGGGGCGCCTTTCGAGGTAAATTCTCTGCTCCCCCCGCGCCTATGCGTTCGCGTCCATCGTCTCAGTTGCCACCGCTTCAGCAGAGGCCTCCGCCTGACGACGATATCGGTTCACCACCACGGCGCTACCCACGAAGACAACCGAACCGGCCAGCGCAATCCCCAGCGGCACGGTACCCTCCGGCAGGGGTACATCTTCCGAAGCGCTTGCCTCCAGTTTCTGAGAATCGGAACCACCGCGAGCTTTCGTGCTTCGCCTATAGAACCCGTCGGAGCTCAGGCGAGAACCTTCCCGTGCGGCAGGGGCAACGCTCTCAGCGCTTCCCACTGAGGCCTGATACCCCATCAGATTCACGATGGTGCGTCCGCCAATAAAAGCTGCGTATCCCGACATGACCGGGGTGACGTTCGATGCGGTAGCGGGGTTACTCGTGACCGCATGAGCCTGCGGGGTTGCCCGCGCAGCCGAGGCATGGGCATGAGCAACATGATTCAGAGCGACACCTGTCGAAGGAATAGGAGGAACGGTTTCCCCAGCGATTCCTCGAGCCGACGAAGATTCAACCGCAGAGGGTGAAGCATCACTCGGTGAGGAGATATCTGCCGGCAGCTGCTCACTCGAAGAATGAACCACAGTGCGCCTAGGCTGATTGTTGGCGTCTGCAGTTGAATCCGCCGAGCTTGCGCGCTGAATAATACTCACGCTGAAAGCAGAGGTTGCCACGAGCCTCAGCTCATCGGGAGACTCTCCCCCCACCGCCACCACCCGGTACCGCTTACCGCCAACGAGTGAGGTTCCGGGGACCTTCAAATCAGCCGAGAACGCGCCATCCCTGACCTGCTCGGGGCTCACGTGGGTCGTGGCCAGGGGTGCGCCCACAGCTCCCCCGTCGGCAGGCATCTCGAAGACCATGACGTCATAGCCTAGGGAGCTCTCCCCTACGTTCTTGACGCGCGTGCGAATCGTCTGAAGATCGCTTGAGCCTCGTAGCTCCGCGGTGGAAATCTCAAGAATGGCCTCGCGGGTTTCCGCGGGAACCTGATTCGAGGAGCGGTTATGCACCAGGATACGGTCGCCCTCGGGCTTGGGCGTGTCAGAAACGTCGGTGGTAGATTCTGAACTACGGGGCTCCTCCACATCACCGGGTTTCTCAGATGCAGCAGCGGAGGGAGCCGGCGAGGCGCTCTCCGAGGTAACCGGAGCCGGGGCCGGAGCGGCCGTGGGCTGCGGACGCTCCTCTCGCTCATCCTTCGAAGGCTCGGGATTCGGCACAGGATGGGGCACGGGGCTCACCGCATCGATGGGCGCACGCTGCACACCCGGGGTATCGGGGAAGAAAAGATTCTGACGTGAGGCGAGAAGACCCTCAACACTCTCGCCGTATTCGGGGCTCAGCTCAACGAAAGAGGAGTTGCCGGTCTGAAGGTCGGTAACCTCCACCATGTAGGCCTGTTCAATATTTAGGCGCTGATGAATACTCACATCGAGATAGCCCTCATCATTCTTTGACACGGTCAGCTGCGAGGCGGGGACCATCATCGAGGCAACTTCCAGACCCTCCATAGTAACTGCCACCAGGCGCACCTGCACGTGGTCGAGAGACTTCACCCCGCCCAGACCAATCAGGATGTAATCCTCACTCTGGCCTAGCAAATCCATGATGAAAACATCAACGTTCGTAGCGTGGGGTTCAGGAGTGTTCGCAGAGGGAGTCGCACCATGCGGCTGTGCATGGGCGGACGATACGAAGGAAGCGGGGGCCAAGGTTGCAGGGGCCAGCGCACCTCCCAGCCCGAGGGCTGCAGATGCTACGAGGGCCGCGCCGCGAGCAGTTCGCTGCGTGGTAAACATGGTCACCTTTTTCGTGAGTGAGTAAGTGAGCGATAGGTTGTGCAATCCCCCACGCTCAGAAGTTCGGAAGTGAGAGCGGGGAGGCGGCCTCTCTTATCGGTGACCATGTGCGTTTCAGAACGCGTTTTGCCCCGCGAGGGCGGAGCATAGAGAGTGGCAGTACCGCCGGTTAATGCACTCTAAATTATAGGTATAACCTTAGAAAAAGTTAAAGACGAGGGGACGCCTCTTTTGTGACAAAGAAGCATCCCCTCGTCTTATCTCACGTTATGGCTTGTGAGAGGGTATTTATCAGCAATTTAGGAACGTGAAGTGAGTTGCACATCACGGCGGCCGCGGCGGGTCAGGAAGGCGCCCGCCACCAGAGAGAGCGACCCTACCGCACTAATCGTCAGTATCCCGGAGGCGCCCGTTGCAGCCAGCTGCTCACGCTCACCCTTGGAGGCCGAAGCCGTAGCCTTCTGAGGCTTCTGTCCGGCACGGTCGGTAGCCCCGCCGGTAGCATCCTCGGTAACCGGAGCAGATTCGTGCGAAGCCGACTCGTGGGATACAGGAGCCTCGGATGCGACAGCCACAGGAGCGGACTCCTTCGACTCTTCAGCCGGTGCCGGGGCGCTATCGGAGGGAGTAACCGAGGGCTTCTCCTCCGTCGGCTTTTCAGCAACAGAGTCACCGTAGCTCGGCTCCTCAGTTGCCGGAGCTTCGGTCTGCTCGGCAGGCAGCGAGTCGGAAGGACGCGAAGCATCCACGCCGTCACGCTCCACCGTGAAGCCGCCGGTCACGATCTGCACGGTTCCTCGGGAATCCTCGTAGACTGCGCTTACACGGTAGGTCGTACCCGGCTTCAGGGCGTTGCCCGGCACCTGAAGCTGCGCGGAGAAGGAACCATCCTCCACACGAGCTTCCCCGGAGGCAATGGCCTCACCGGCGGTTCGGCCGTTAGAATCCAGCGCGTGCACCTGCAGGGCCACGGGACCGGAACCTTCGAGACCTTCACCGGTGAAAGTGAGCGTCTTTTCCGAGTCATTCTCGGGGACTGCGGTCTCTTCCACGCGCAGGCGAGCACCCACGGCCACGGATGAATGATTCGTCGATTCGGCTGACTCCTGCTCCTCCGCGCGATCTGCCGAGGCGTCGCGCACCCGGTCGAACTGAGTGTTACGCGGCAGGTCGTAGTGGCGCCGAGGGTCGGTTTCCGGGAGCACGGGGTCCTGTTCCTCAGCGGGAACAATGGAAGCCTCAGAAGCTTCCGGCTCGGAGGTCGCGGGGCGAGGGGCCGCCGGGGTCTCTTCCGCCTGCGCTTCAACCTCTTCGTCGGCAGGCTCCGCGACTGCAGTCTCAGCAACGCTCCAGCCATTGGTGAAGGGAATCTCAACGCTCTGAGCTGCTAGGCCTCGGGAAGCTGAAGGGGCAATTTCAACGTTCAGCACGTAGCGCAGATCGGGATGCACATCTTGCAGAACGGCTAGGCGCGCACCGGGTACCTCGATGCCGTCCAGAAGCGTGCCGTTGACAACATCGGCCCGTGCCGGGGAGGCGGCCAGTACGTGGCGATTGCCCTGCTCATCAACGGCGTAAATCGAGGTCATGATCTCGAAGGCCTGCGCATCGCCCAGGCCGGTGGCCTTGTAGACGATTAGGTTCTGTTCCTGCGGAATTTCCAACTGACCCGACAGGATCTGGGCGTTGAGCGGCTCATCCTGGGTATCCGCAGGCTGCACCTCCAGGGGCGTCCAGGAATTGTAGGAGGTGTCTTCGACGGAGTAGCCGAGATCGGGGTTGACGACGGCGGTCGCCACCACATACTGCTGGTTGGGGTCGAGGATTCCCGCCGGCAGGGTGAGCTGAGTGCTAAAGCTACCCTCGTGCACATCGGAGGCGGGGACGAGAGTCATGGTCACCGCGCGGGCGCGGCTCAGAGCAGCCAGGGGGTACTTGCGGTACTCACTGACGTACACGGCGATGCCGTGCTTCTCAACATCTTCGCCCAGAAAACCACTACCGCTGACGGTGATGCTCTGGGAACGCGCGGGGTTGATGGCAGCACCCTGTTCGACCTGCACCGAGGGGCGCACATCGCGGTCAGAACGCTGGGCGCGGTTCTGCTGAACGCTAGAGGAGGAAGGGCCGCCCGCATTGTGCACTGGAATCGCGGCCTGGGCCGCACCGGTGCCGGCGGTCAGAACGGAGGCCGCAATGGCGGCCGTTGCTCGGGTCTTTGAGTGAGCGGGATCGGGCATGAAACACACCTTTTCTGTGAGTGTGAACGATACCCTTTACGCGACAACGACGCCTCAATTCCCGGCGGGAAGATGTACGGTTGATTCCTTCGCGAGGTTGGTAGCCTTGCGATAGGGGTCTCCTCGGCATGGGCGATGGGCTCCGAGAGGTAAAACTCTCAATCTCCATCTGAGGTGGAAGTCTGCGCGAGGGGAATCGCTCTATTTATCGGTAGTTCCACACTATCAATAGAAAAAGCCTCTTGAGGCCCAATACGCTTTACGAGCCAACTATTTTTTTATGCAATGAACCACAAAACGGGTTTTTTGCCCAAATCTCCCCCACTAATCATCCGCAAAACATATCGACTAGGTAAAATACCTCAACTCTCCCTTCAAGGTGAGGGTTTGAAGCGAACGTAAATAGGTAGACTCTACAGTGCTATATGTGCACATTTATGCACATATAGTTATTTTCTTTCGGGTGTAAGGTTTTTGAGGTCTCGCATCAATCAGTAGCGCCAATCCCCTATTCACCGGCGATGCGAATGACTCTCTTGCCACGCGTGTGACCGGCCTGCAAATCGCGGTAGGCCGCACGGACATCCTCAATCGTGAACCCGTACACGCGATCCAAGCGAATTGACACCTTCCCATCGGCGACCAGCTCGGCTAGGGTCTCGAAGTCCCCGTGTTCCGAATGGCGGGGGCCCGTAAACTGTGCTCCCCTAATCATGACCTTGGGCGAGGGAACGAGGGTTCCAATGTCCTTGCCCTTCAACCCCAGCGAAAAGGCTAGGGTCACGTAGTCGCCACCGTAGCAGTCCAGGAACTTTGTCACGCGACCCTCGGCCGCCTTGAGCACTCGTTCCCCCACGCCCTCGCCATAAGCAACCGGCACGGCCCCCAACGACCTGATAAACTCGGCATTCGCGGCCCCTGCAATGCCAATGACGCGTGCACCGCGAGCCACGGCATACTGCACGGCGACGGACCCAATTCCGCCCGAAGCCGCGGAGATAACCACCGTATCGCCCTCACCCACGCCAATATGGCGGAAGGCGCCTCCCACGGTCAGGGCCGCGACACCCATTGCGGCCGCGTGCTCAAAATCAATGGAGGCGGGCTTAGGCGCAATGTCGCCGATGTTCACACAAATTTCCGTGGCCAGAGATCCCCGTTTGGTGCCCAGACCGGGGGCACTAACGATATTCGAGGCTTTCACTTCCGGGACGCTCGGAACCGATAAACCCCCACCCCCGCGAGCGCGGGAACCCTGTCATGAACAAATCGACACCGGTCTGTCCGTCCATTGCGGCTGCAACGTTCCGTGGAGCGCCGCATCGTGCGCCCTCACTATTCTGAACACACAGAAACGTCCTCGCGGTCTCCCGAGATTATTTTAATCCCGAGGAAACCGCGAGGACGTTTCATACGGCGTTACGCGAAAGGATCAGCCCTAGAGGCTGCGGCGACGCAGAAGCATCAGCGCAGCACCGGCGATCAGCGCTGCGGCGCCGACACCGGCAATACCTGCGACACCTTCAGCGCCGGTGTGAGCCAGCTGCGGCTTCGAAGAGCTATCCGAAGTGGTGCGACCGGCGGTATCGCGAGCGCTCACGGTGTGGCCACTCTGGGAAGAAGCGGTCACCGGGGTGTTACCAACCTTGGCCTTGGGGGCCTGCGAGGAGGGAACGCGAGTCTCGGTCACGGTCACGGAACCGTCCTCGCTCATTTCCGCGGTGAAGACGCTGGTGGTGCCGTCGCCGTTATCGCGAACGGTGGTGTTATCGTCGTTGCTTGCCGCGGGCACCGTGGGGGCCGGGTGGTCCGCATCGCTCACGGAGGCGGTGGTGACAGCCACCTGATGTACCAGGCCGTTCGGGTCGCTGGTAGCCACGAGCGCGTACACGTAGCCGGGCAGCAGACGATCGGCACGCACGGAAAGCTTAGCGGTGAAGGTACCCTCCATAATCTCGGATGCGGGCACATCCTGAACGGCCAGAGCCTCACCGGTGATGTTGCCGTCGGCATCCAGGCGGTAGATGGCCACCTGCACGCCGCGGGAAGCAGATTCGTGGGTGAATCCCGCGCCGTTGACAGTCACCACGTTGTACTCGTCGTTCGGGTCCAGGCTTGCGCTCTCGGTGGTGAGGGTCGCGTTCTGGGGTTCAGGTACTGCCGGGGTCTCGGGAGCCGGAGTCTCGTCCGCCTTGGGAGTCTCTGCCTTGGGGGTTTCCGGGGCGGGAGTCTCG
>NZ_KV810417.1:0-303 GCF_001812775.1 Rothia sp. HMSC068F09 | reverse complement strand
CACCACAGCACGACGTCTGACAAGCCCCTCCTGGCGGAGCACCCGACGATATAAGCGCACCCCCAAAAGCACACAACACCCCCACCATCTTGACCAACTGATTCGCCTCAACCGGCACAAGATACGAGACAAGGCATGCCAGGGCCACCCAATGCAGTCTCCCCATCAACGGCGACTTTATTCTCGCGCTCAGGCAAAGCCCAAGCACTATCAACAAGCCAAACCAATACACAAAATCACGGGGATACTCCCCAATGAAGCTCATCACTGCACCTGCAATCACAAGCCCACCAGGCAACTGAC
>NZ_KV810416.1:39302-129204 GCF_001812775.1 Rothia sp. HMSC068F09 | reverse complement strand
CCTCCAACCACACTCAACTCTGAAGAGCCGCTAAACCATGGCACAAATTCTGCACGGGTTACAGCCCCGTAGCGAAAATTCTCGGCGTAAAAAGTCTCGGCATGAAAACCCATACCGCGTAACAACTCGTAACACCCCCTTGCGGTATACCCCCCTAGGGTATATACTGGAGCCATGGAAACCACTAGCAACCAGTGCTGCCACAGCACATCCGACCAGGTCAGCACCGCATCCGACGCACCCGCCAAGGAACAGTCCGAGGCGCACACCGGCGCATGCTGCGGCGGCGAGGCGCCCGAAACCCAGCACGGTTACGCCTCCAACAAAGAGGCGCACCTCAAGCGCCTGCGCCGCATCGAAGGGCAGGTCCGCGGCATCGCCCGCATGGTCGATGAAGACAAGTACTGCATCGACATCCTCACCCAGGTTGCCGCGGTCTCCAAGGCACTCCACGCCGTCTCCCTGAACCTGCTCGAAGAGCACATCGGCCACTGCGTGACCGGCGCCGCCGTCGAATCCGAACGCACCGGCGACCCGACCATCGCAGAGGCCAAGGTCAAAGAGGCAACCGCCGCCATTTCCCGCCTCATGCGCAGCTAAACGCCCCGCACCTAAACACCGGGCGGACCCAAGTTTTCAACCCATTACCGAAAGGAAATCATTATGAGCACCACCACCGTTAAGGCAACCGGCCTGACCTGCAACCACTGCGCTATGAGCGTCAGCGAAGAGATCAGCGAAGTTCCCGGTGTCACCGGCGTGAACGTGGACGTCGTCAAGGACGGCGTCTCCACCGTGACCATCGAGCACGAGGGCACCCTCAACACCCAGGCTGTCGCAGACGCTATCGTGGAGGCTGGCTTCACCCCCGCCGTCTAATCGACCGCCACACAACAGCCCCGGGACAACTCAAACCGGTACGCTAGACATAGCAACCCACACCCAGGAGTCACCATGGCATACCCGGCTAACTACATCGCAATGGTCGTCGGCGCGGTTCGCACCCTCGTCGGCGTCGAAAACATGCACCTGCGCGACGCGATTGCCCGCGTCGCCCGGCAGATGAGCCTGGACCCCGCCCTGGTCGACTCCTGGGTCAAGCAGAGCCCCGAATATACGGCGCGTGAGGATGCGCCCGGCGCCTCACGACGCGGCGGCACCAGCGAAAATAAGCGTTCCGCCGAGCACGAGCTGGGTCTGAAGGCGCGTGAGAAGGCGAACGCTTCGCCGTTCCCGCGAGCTGCCGTGAAGCGTGCCTACGGTGTGTCTGATCGTGGCGCGAAGGTGACCGGTGTTCGCCCGCACACGACCCGCCCGGACGGGCTGCCCGGCGACCACTAAGCCGCCACAGCATTACTCCCGCCGCAGCTTTACTCCCGCCGCCGCGTTTACAGCCTCGCGCGCACTCAATGCCGCGTCCTGATAATGCACCAAGCACCGTCCGGGGCGGGGTCCTTCGGGGCCCTCCCCCGGCTTGGTGCGTGCCTTTTCTACCCTCCCGTTTTTATTTTTGAGGAAGTATTGTGTCTTCTACACAGCCTTCAACGGCACTCCAGAAGCCCTCATCACAGAGTGAGCGCTCTCTTTTTAATGCCGCCGGAACGACCGTAAAATCAACGGAGTCCACCCGAATCATCCACGTGGATATCCAGGGTATGACCTGTGCATCCTGCGTGGGTCGCGTGGAGCGTAAGCTCCGCAAAATCCCCGGCGTTGACCCGGCGGTGAACCTGCCGCTGGAGTCGGCGCGCGTCATCGTACCCGAGGGCGTGAGCGACGAGCAGATCGTTGAGACCATCAACAATGCCGGCTACAAGGCGCACCTCAAGAACGGGCCGCGCGCGGGTGCCGCCACTGATGCGAGCACATCCGACGGCGGCGGGCAGCACACCACCCCGAGCATGAAGGGCGGCTTCACTGACCGCATTATTTATGCGGCGATTTTGGGTGTGCCGATTTTCTTGATTTCGATGTTCCCGTCGTTCCAGTTCCCGAATTGGGGTTGGGTTGTGGCGGTTCTGACGGCGCCGGTTGCGTTTTGGTGTGCCGCGCCGTTCCACCGGGCGGCGCTTATTAATGCGCGTCATGGCTCGTCCACGATGGATACGCTGGTGTCTCTCGGCGTGGTGTTGGCGTATTTCTATTCGCTGGCGCAGCTACTCATGAACCCGGCGTTGACGGCGCATGTGCATCATGCGGGCGGTAGTTTCTGGTCGATGTTTACCGGCAACCATGCGCCGCTGTATTTTGATTCGGCGTCCATGGTGACGCTGTTCTTGCTGATTGGTCGCGCGATTGAGCACCGTACTCGCAATCGTTCTTCGGAGGCGCTGCGCACCCTGCTGAGCATGGGCGCGAAGGAGGCGACCCTGCTGCGCACCGACAAGCAGGGCGTGACCAAGCAGGTTCAGGTTCCGGTGGAGGACCTCATGCCGGACGACCTGTTCTTGGTGCGCCCGGGTGAGAAGATTGCCACGGACGGCGTGGTGGTTGAGGGTTCGTCGGCGGTGGATGCGTCCCTGCTGACGGGTGAGTCTGTGCCGGTTGAGGTGCATCCGGGCGATACGGTCACGGGTGCGACGGTGAATACGTCTGGTTCGTTGACGGTGCGTGCGACCCGTGTGGGCGCTGAGACGACTCTGGCGAAGATGGGTGAGCTGGTGGCGAGCGCGCAGGAGACGAAGGCTCCGATTGCTCGCCTGGCGGATCGTGTTTCTGCGGTGTTTGTGCCAGTGGTTTTGACGATTTCGGTGCTGACCCTGGTCGGTTGGTGGCTGATTTCTGGTGACGGTGCGGCGGCGTTTAATGCGGCGGTGACGGTACTGGTGGTGGCATGCCCGTGCGCCCTGGGTTTGGCTACTCCGACGGCGCTGCTGGCGGGTACGGGTCGCGGCTGGCAGTTGGGCATTTTGATTCGTAATGCGCAGGTGTTGGAGGCGACGAGCACGGTTGATCGCGTGGTGCTGGATAAGACCGGTACGGTGACGACTGGTGAGATGTCTGTGGCATTCTACGGCACCTTTGGTGACTATGAGTCGGCGGGTGACTTGTCCGGTATTTCGCCGGATTCTATCGGTTCCAAGAACGAGCGTTCTCTGTCTGTTCTGCGTGATGCCGCCGCCGTGGAGGCGCTGAGTGAGCACCCGATTGCCCGCGCGATTGCCGGTTTTGCCCGTGAGCAGGGCGTGCTGGCGGAGGGCGCTTCGGCACCGAGCGTGAGCGGCTTTGAGGGTGTTCCCGGCGGCGTACGCGGCGTGCTAAGCGGCGCGGGTGAAGATGCCGAGAATGGCGCCTCCCAGCTGGTTGTGGTGGGTACCCCCGAGTACCTGCAGGCGGCGGGTGCGCAGCTGAGCGAGGCTCAGTTGGCCCTGCTGGACCAGGCTCGCCGGGCGGGTCTGACGACGGTGGTTGTCGCCCGCGGTGAGGCTCCGAATAACGAGGCCGCAGAAAACGCTCCCGCCCCGCAGCCGGTCGGCATGATTTCGGTTGCCGACACCCCCAAGCCGGAGGCGGCAGAAACCATGGCGCAGCTGCGTGAGCTCGGCCTGGAGCCGATCCTGCTCACCGGTGACGCCCCGCAGGTTGCGCAGGCGGTCGCCTCGAAGGTCGGTATTTCGGCTGAGAACGTGTATGCCGGCGTGACCCCCGAGGGTAAGTCGCAGGTGGTGCGCCAGTTGCAGGAGGCCGGTCACCGCGTGGCGATGGTCGGCGACGGCGTGAATGACGCCCCGGCGCTGGCTCTTGCTGAGCTGGGCATTGCGATGGGTTCGGGCACGGACGTTGCCGCAGAGGCAGCCGATATTGTGCTGACCCGTTCGGACGTTGCTTCGGTGGTGACGGCACTGCGTCTCTCCCGCGCTACGCTGCGCACCATTAAGTCGAACCTGTTCTGGGCGTTCGCCTACAATTCGGCGGCTATTCCGGTCGCCGTGGCGGGCCTGCTGAACCCGATGATTGCGGCTGCGGCAATGGCGTTTAGTTCGGTGTTTGTGGTGCTGAATTCTATGCGTCTGACGGCGTTTAGGAAGTAACGAAATATAGCGCGAAATTGCCCGAACATTAGCTATACAAAAGCCTGAACGAAAATTTCAAAAGTACAGCTCACCGTGCTTTTTGCACGGTAAAAGATATAAAGAAATGCACCGCCCGTGTAAGGGCGGTGCATTTCTTTATATTTAGTTTTCACGGGCGGCGGCAAGAAAACCTCGCCGAGAACCCGGCAGAACCTTACGCCCAGGTGACCAGGTCCTCGATGGAGCGGCGGCTCTTCGGCGCGATCTCGCGGGCACGGTAACCGAAGGTCACAGCCACGGACACACCGAACTCCTCCGGGTCGAACAAGCCAGCAGAAGCCAGCAACTCGTTCACTGCATCGTAGTCCATACCCTCGATGGGGCAGGAGTCGATGCCGAGCATAGCGGCGCCGGTCATCATGTTGCCCAGGGCGATGTAGGTCTGCTTGGATGCCCAGTCGAAGAGCGCGCGGTCGTCTTCCAGAACCTTAATGCAGTTCTTCTGGAAGTCGCTGTAGCGTTCGAGTGCTGCCTGCATCTGCTCCTCGGTGAGGTTGCGACCTTCGAGGGTGCGGCGCATCCACGGGGTGTCGTAGCGCAGGCCCTTCTTCGCCAGCAGTACGACCAGGTGGCTTGCGGCATCAAGCTGACCGACCATGCCCCAGGCGATCGGCTTGAGCTTTTCGCGCAGTTCGGGGTCCTGGATGACCAGGAACTTCCACGGCTCGGTGCCGACGGAGCTGGGCGACAGGCGCGCAAATTCGAGGATTGCGGCGAAGTCTTCGTCGCTGATGCGGCGGGCGGGGTCGTAGGCGCGGGTTGCGCGGCGGCGGGCGAAAATTTCGAGGGCTTCTTCGCGGGTTACGGTCACGGTTTCATCCTTTGCATGAGGGTTTCAATACCCCGTCATGCTACACCCGCGGCGGGCGCTGGCGGTACGAAATGTGGCGAGTTACGCCCGCAGAAAATACGCGCGAGCACCGTTACCTACCCCCTACTCGGCGCCGGCCTTCATCCACACATCCGAGGCGGCACGGCGACCGAAAATGACCGCGCGGATTCCCTGGAAGTACAGAATATACGCCGCCCACAAGCCGCAATACCCGGCAAGCGCATCCATGGCACCGGCACCAACAGCCCAGTGCAGCCCGAGCATGACCGGCACGTACATGACCAGCATGATGAAGCAGCCGATTGCCAGGTATTTCACGTCCTGCGCGCCCATGAGGATGCCGTCCAGGGTGAACACGTACGCGGCGATGGGCTGGCCGAGCGCAATGATGACGGTGGCGATGGTGAAGAGGAACGCCACCTGCGCGTCCTGCGTGAACATCCAGGAGCCGAAGAAGCCGATGAGCGGGCAGATCAGGCCGGTGATCACGCCGTAGATGAGGCTCATGCGCAGCAGCCGGTTTTTCAGCTGACGCACCTTCACGCGTTCGGATTCTACGTTCAGGTCGCGTTCGCCGAGCTCCTTGCCGAGTAGCGCCTGCGCGGCGATGGCGAGGGAGTCCAGGGCGTAGAGGAAGAGGTTAAATACGCCCATGCCGAGCTGGTAGGCGGCGGTGTGTTCGGTGCCGAATCGCGCCACGACGAACACGGTCAGCAGGGAGGCGATACGCATGGACAGGGTGCGCAGCATGAGCCAGGAGCCGAGCGAGAGCACCGAACGCATGCCGGTCGCGTCGGGTGCCCAGCGGACGGCGTGTTCGCGGGTGCCGCGCATCATGACCACGCCGAGCGCGGCCGCCATACCCCACTGGGTGAGGGAGGTGCCGGTCGCCGAACCCGCAACACCCCAGCCGACCGGGTAGATGAGCAGCCAGTTCAGCGCAATGTTCACGACGGTGCCGACGGTGGCGACCTTGAGCGGGGTGACGGTGTCTTGGAGCCCTCGGAGCGTGCCGACCTGCGCGAGGATAATCATCATCGGCGGGATGCCCCAGAGCGAGTGGTGCAGGTAGTCCAGGGCGTAGCTGATGGTCTCGTCGGTCGCGCCGAGGCCGCGCAGCAGCGGGTCCGCGAAGGCGTATCCGGCGATCATGAGGAGCATGCCGAGACCGAAGGCGACCCACACGCCGTCTACGCCAATCTGCCAGGCGCGGCGCAGGTTCTTCTCACCGAAGGCACGCGCCACGGCGGGCGTGACCGAGTAGGCGAGAAAGTTCATGAGGCCCACAACCGTGGTGACGAGCGTGGCGGCAATGCTCATGCCCGCGAGTTCCGCCTTGCCGAGTTGGCCGATGAGGGCGGAGTCGGTGAGCACGAAGATGGGTTCGGCGATGAGCGCACCGAAGGCGGGTACGGCGAGCGCGAGGATGCGCCGGTTCAGCGAAGGCTCGGCGGTGTTGGTGCCGGCATTGGCGCTGGGGCTCGCGGCAGACGCGTTGTTCGGGTGCTTCTGTGTGCTCATCCTTCTAGGCTACTCCCCGCCGCCGCGGCGGGTGCCTGCGCGCGGGGCGGGGTGCACTCTACGAGATAAGTGTGCGAGATGCGCGGTTAGGCGCCTCGGCCGCGCAGTTCGTCGAGGGCGCGGCGTTCCTTCTTGGTGGGGCGGCCGCTGCCTCGTTCGCGTTTGGCAACCGGCGGCATGGAGAGGTAGGCGGGGCGCGGGCCGGAGAGGTCCTCGTAGCAGGTGACGGCGATGGGTGCGCCTACGCGTTTGACGAGGAGTTTTTCAACTTTGAAGACGCGTTCCCAGCCGGGGTAGCGCACGCGCACCACGTCGCCTTTTTTGAGTTTTTGGGAGGGTTTGGCGGGGGCGTCGTTGACGCGCACGTGGCCGCCTTTACATTCGTCGGCGGCGAGGGAGCGGGTTTTAAAGATGCGCACCGACCAGAGCCATAGGTCGAGCCTGGCGCTGGTTAGTGCGTTGGTGTCTTCTGCGGTCATGTGTTCATTGTGGCGCGAGGCGGGCGGGGCACCAAATCAGGTGCGCCCGCCTGCGCGTCCTGTCTCTCCACAGTTTTCGCAGTGATTCCACCGTATTTTTGCCGGGGTTTCGGCGGGGTTCCACCATGGCTTCGCCGAACCGCGCTGCAACCGGCTCAGAACCCGCCACGCGGCAGAAAATTTTCTATTGCACGCACCAGCCTATTGAGCACAAACCCGCATCCACTAGGGGTATTGTTAAGTCACCTTCTCAAGAAGTGTTCTCAAGGCCACCTAGTTCGCGTGGTCTACGGGGGGGGGTGTGGCCGCGACGCCACGGGCTCCCCGTAACAGATTGGATATACACCATGTCAGCTTTGAAAAAGCTTATGGCGGCTGCCCTCATCAGCACTGTGCTGTCTTCTTGCTCCTTCGGCCCTTCTCTGGAGAAGGACGAAAGCGCCCGCGCGATTTTCGACGCAGAAAATGATCGGGTGATCCTACCCCTGGACGCTTACAACACCGACGGCAAAGACGAATACTTTACCAAAGCCCTTGAGCTCGCCCGCAAAAAGTGCTTTGCCGAACACGGGCAACACTACAAGATGTTTGTCCGCACCGAGGGATCCGGCAGGAACCTGGGCAGGACCTACGGAATCTGGAACGTTGAGTACGCCCAAAAATACGGCCTCCACAAGAGCGAAGACTCGAATACGCTGGATCTGTCCTCCCCTGCGCCCTCATCCGACCCCGGGAAGGATGTCAGCACCGAATGTTATCAGCGCGCCAGCGAAGAGATGGCAAAAATCGGAGAGATACCATTCGGCTCCGCCACGTATAGGCGTTTGGAGACCGACGCTCGAAACGCCGCAGGCGATAGGCAGCTCAAAAAATCTCTCGACGACGAATGGAAGCGATGCGTCAAGGACAAGGGTCTCACCCCCGATAGTGAGATGACCGTCAAGGAAGAAAAGAATATTCGTCAGAGCACCACCCCCTCAGAAGAGGAAATTCGAATCGCTACTATCGAGGCGCAGTGCAATCAGGATGTAGGCCGTTCGCAGAAGCTCTACGACCTGGAGGCGCAGTACCAGAAGCCACTCGTCGCCAAGAACCAGGCTGCCCTGGAGAATGAGCTCAAAGAATTCAAACGCCGGGACGAGCAGTTCAAACAGTACGTTCTCGACAACCAGTAACAGCGAATAGCAGCCGGTAATAGTCGGTGTGCCGAAAGGGTGTGTGCCGTGTTCGGTGAACACGGCACACACCCTCTCCTGTTGTACCAGCTATGTTGTACTGGCTACGTTCGTACCGGTGGTCCAACCCGCGGCGGGGAGGTTTATGCCTCCACCTTTGCGGGGCGACGCTCTTTGAGAGCCCAGCCAATCACGCCGGTCAGTAGACCGAACGCAATCCAGGAGCCGAGGACCAGCCACTGGCCGCTCGTTGCGGCCTCCGGGAAGTACGCGATGGAACGGAGCAGTGTTGAGGAGGCACCCGGCACCATCATTTGACCGATCTGGCCCCAGGCACCGGGCAGGAACGCGCTCGGCATGGACGCACCCGAAATCGGGTTACCGATGAACATGGTCACCACGGCGCCCAGGCCCAGGCCGGCGGCGGGAACCAGCAGGGCACCCATACCAATCATGAAGGACGCGGTAGCCAGGTAGGTTGCGGCGAACGCAGCCCACAGGGCTGCGAAGTCACCGGGAATGAAACCGAACCAGGTGCTCAGAATCAGGGCGGTCAGCGCACCGGCGATGACGGCGTACAGGGTTGCGGTGGCGAAACGGCGCCAGGTGCCTTTGATCAGGGTCAGGGAGAGCACGCCGCCGATGGTTCCACCCATGACCAGGGGGAAGGCGGCAATAGCCAGGCCGGTACCGGAGGAGTCACTCTCGCTCAGGGGCACCACGGCGGTGGTCTTCACCGCCATCGCGGATGCCTGCTCGGCCTGCACCTTCATCTGCTCCAGCTGGGCGGCAGCCTGTGCGCCCTGCTCACCGCCGGCCTGCACCGCCTGGGTGAGGGCCTCGGTCTTAGCGGCGAGCGCCTTCTGCTGAATCTGCGCGTTCAGCTGGGTGGCTACGCCGTTGAGCATCTGGGTTGCTGCGGCGTTCGCGGCGGGGGCGGTCAGCACCTCGGGGGCGGCACCTTCGGTGAAGATGATTGCGCCGTAGGTTTCGCGCTGCTTGATCTGCTGCTCGGCCTCTTCGCGGGACGATGCCTGCTTCAGCTCGAAGGTTTCGATGCCCTTGTCCTTGAGGGACTGTTCGAACTGGCTGACGGTCACCGCGGGGCCCGCGATGGAGACGGGCAGGTTCTTTGCCTCCATGGTCTTGGTGGGCCAGGTGAAGGCGAGAATAACGACCGCGACAATCAGGGATGCCAGCAGGGAGGTACCGATGACCTTGATCCAGGAGGAGCGCTCGGCGGTTGCGGCGCTGGTGTCTGCGCCCTGGGCGGCTACGTTCTGGGATGCGCGCTCGGGGGCTGCGGCGGTCACCGATTCTGCGGTGACTGCAGTGGTGGTTTCGTTGTTCACGACAATCTCCAAACAAAATGCTTATTTCGTTTATGGATTAGAACTCTACTCCTGGTTTTGGCCACACACAAACAAAATAGCTATTTTGTTTGCAATGTCACAAAAAGAATCAGCATTGTGTTTATGCCTTCCGAGACCCAAACCCCCTAGACTGGAACCATGCCCCGACTAACAGACGCCACCAAAGCCGCCCGCCGAGCCCAAATCATCGAAGCTGCCATCGACTGCTTCCTCGAACACGGCTACACCAACACCTCCATGAGCGACATCATCAAAGCCTCCGGGCTGTCCTCCGGGTCCATCTACTCGCACTTCTCCGGCAAAGAAGACATCCTCATCAGCGCCATCAACGAGCGCCTCAACAACGTCAAGGAGCTCTACGCCGCCCTCCCCGAAGGCGCCGGACCCCAGGACATTCTCGAAACCATCTACACCAACCAGCTGGTCAACGAGAACTTCTCCGCCATGCTGCGCATCCGCCTTGAGTCCCTCCACGCACCCGAAATCGCCAGGGCAACCGCGAACGTCATGCCCCTATTGCAGGGCATCATCGTCAAGACCCTCACCCCCTGGGCGGCCGAACAGCTGAGCGTTCTGCACGAGATCGACCCCGATCCGGCACAGCGCACCCCCGAACAGGAGGCGCTCATCACCGACTACGCCCGCGATACCGCAGACGCCTTCATGATGGTCTTCCAGGGGTACATGCTCCGCTCCTTCTTCGGCACCCCCGAAGAGAAGGAGCACCTCCACCGCGTCGCTTTGGCGCTCCTTCCTGAGTAGTTGCCCCCCCGATAGGCCCCAAAAATCACCCTTGGACGGTTGTTTTTCAGCATTTAGACCGTACAGGGGCAATATAGGTCATTCACATCCTGCAGGCGTAGAATCGAGAAACCATGACTGAATCCTGCACCCCCGCAACCCCCGAGCCGCGCGCCACCAACCCCGCCGAGCTGAACAACCTGCGTGTCGCACACGCGGACGAGCTCTCTTCACGCACCCGCGCCACAAGCATCCCGGCAGACTCCTGCTCACTCTACGACGACGAGGCGCTCGGCGGCACCGCCGGACGCGCCACCGCATGGCTGGCACTCGAGCACGTGGGTCACTGGGGTCGCGACGTGCTGGACGGCTCCGCCCTCGGTGAGGAGCTTTCGGAGGCGTTGGGCGAGGCAGTCTCGCAGGCGGGGCTGAAGTTCCTGCTGATCCGCCAGGCGGGCAGGGCGGGGCGTGTACTGCACGGCGCGCCGGATGCATCCGGCAACCCGACCCACCGGGTGCTCTACGCGCTCTGCACCCCGGGTGAGGAGAAGCTCTACTCGTTCAGTGTGAGCACCCCCGAACAGCTCCTCGACCTACCCCTGGGCAACCCCCAGGAGTTGATTCAGGCGACCGGCGCAGAGCTCATAGATTCCCCCGCCATTCTCGTGTGCACCCACTCCAAGCGTGACCGCTGCTGTGCCCTGCGCGGTCGCCCCATTGCGGCGCACCTGGCGGATATCCTGCCGGGTAATGCGGTCTGGGAGTGCTCGCATACGGGCGGTCACCGCTTTGCCCCGGTCGGCATTATGCTGCCCACCGGCTACACCTACGGTCGCCTCTCGGAGCCTTCGGCGCTGGCGGCGTACCTGTCGCTGGCGGGCCGTGCCATTCCGTCGCTGCACGGCCTGCGAGGCCGCAGCACGGATACCCCGGTGGAGCAGGCGGCGGAGGTTGCCGTACGCCTCGAACTGGAGAAAAAGGGTGAAGAAGTAACCTCTGGAGGTTTGGTTTCACGTGAAACATCGGTGCAGGAGGCGCTGGATGCACTCAACGCGGCGAGCACCAACCCGGCGGCAGGCCCCTCCCCCGAGCTTTCTGCCGAGAACCCCGCCCTGGAAGCGGCGCGCGTAACGCTGCACGACGGACGCGCCTGGGTCGCCTTCTTTGAGCGGGTCACCCTCGAGCCGCGCCCCAACTCGTGCGGCAAGGGGCCCTCGGATGCGTTCAGCCGCGAGCTGCGCGGGCTGTTCCAGCTCTAGCACCCGCGCATGACTTAGACAGCACGAAGCCCCGGCGGGCACCTTCTCGGGTACCCGCCGGGGCTTCGCTGTATCCAGGATTCACTGCATCCAGGCTTCGCTATATCCAGGGTTCGTCGTAACCGGTATCTTGCCCTATCCGGCAAACAGCCTTACCCGGCGAACGGGTTCGGCGCGCCGATGTACTGCAGCTCGGTGTACTCCTCCAGGCCTTCGGGGCCGCCCTCGCGGCCCATGCCGGACTGCTTCACACCACCGAAGGGCGCCGCAGCGTTCGAGATGACGCCCGAGTTGTAACCGATCAGGCCGAACTCCAGGCCTGCCGCCATGCGCGTAAAGCGCGGGTGGTTGCTCGTGTACACGTACGCCGCCAGGCCGTACTCGGTGTCGTTGGCGAGCTTCAGGGCGGTGCGTTCGCCTTCCTCGCCGTAGCCGCCGAACGTGGCAATCGGGGCGACGGGGCCGAAGATTTCTTCACGCCACACGCGCATCGAATCGGTCACGCCGGTCAGCACGGTGGGGTTGATGAAGTTGCCCTTGTTGAGGTTCCTGGGCATGCCGCCGGTGTTGCCGTAAACCTCCGAGGGCAGTTCGGGAATGTCGCCGCCACAGGCGAGGAGCGCACCCTTTCCCAGGGCGTCTTCCACCATAAAAAGCATGGATTCAACCGCTGAAGGTTGAATTAGCGGCCCACATTCGGTTCCGTCGATGGCTCCGTCACCCACGACGGTCGCCTCCATGCGTTCCACGAAGGCGCGCGTGAACTCTTCGGCCACGTCCTCGTGCACGATGAATCGGTTGGCGGCGGTGCAAGCCTCGCCCATGTTCCTCATCTTCGCTGCGTAGGCGCCCTCAACGGCGGCGGGGATGTCCGCATCCTCAAAGACGATGAACGGGGCGTTGCCGCCCAGCTCCATGGAGGTGCGCAGAACGTTCCGCGAAGCCTGCGCGAGCAGGGTTCGGCCCACGGCGGTGGAGCCGGTGAACGAGACCTTCCGCAGGCGCTCATCAGCCATCAGCGCGGAGACAACCTCGCTGGTGCGGGAGGTGGTCACCACGTTCAGCACGCCGTCCGGTAGGCCCGCCTCGCGCATCAGGTACGCGAAGTACAGGGAGCTGAGCGGGGTCAGGGAGGCGGGCTTGAGCACCGCGGTACAGCCCGCCGCGAGCGCCGGGGCGACCTTGCGTGCCGCCATGGCGAGCGGGAAGTTCCAGGGGGTGATGAGCAGGCAGGGGCCCACGGGGCGGCGCACGGTGGTAATCTGCAGGCCAGATTCGGGGGCGACCGCGGTGCGGCCGAAGTTGCGGGCAGCTTCTTCGGCGTACCAGCGCAGGTAGTTTGCCGCGTAGGCGACTTCTCCGTGGGACTGGTCGAGGGGTTTGCCCATTTCGAGGGTCATGAGCCGGGCAATGACTTCGGTGCGCTGCGTCATGAGCGTGTAGGCGCGGTTGAGGATGTCGGCGCGTTCGCGGGCGCTGGTGGCCGCCCAGTGGGCGCGGGCCTCGCAGGCGGCGTCGAGCGCTTCGATGCCCTGTTCAACGCTGGCATCGGCGACGTGCGCGAGAAGCTGACCGCAGGAGGGGTTGTGCACAGGGAAGGAGCCGTTGTCGCCGGTGACCCAGCTGCCGCCGAGGAGCAGGTCGGTGGGCACGTTGAAGAAGGGGTAGGAGGGCCGTTCGTAGGGGTCGATGGGTTCGCACTGCGGCATGTTGAAGCTATGCATGTGCGGTTCGGTGCGGCCTCGCAGCTCGGCGGACTTTGCGGTGGGCCTTTCGGAAGTGGGGCTCTCCGGTGCCGTGTTTGCGGCGGGGTTTTCGGGCGAGGGGGTCATGGCGTGCCTTTCGGGTTGGGGCGGCCGGTACGGTCGACTCTGACGCTTTTAATTCTAGTCCCGCGCTTCTCCCCTACCCCGCGGCCCGCTACACGTCCCATAACGCGCGCGGGGTGCCCTCGCGCGCCACCGCTGCCCCTCTCCCGCCCAATCATCCCGCCGCCCAACCCGCCCGAGCACGCCGAAGGGGGCCGCATCCGCCACGGATGCAGCCCCCTTCGGGGTGGATTCCCGCTCGGTGCGCGAGCAGCTGGGGATTATGGGGGGCCTAGCCCGGAAGGGATGCTCGGTGTGCATCCGCGAAGCCCTGCGCCTCGCTCTCCGCGGTGGTGAGCCGCGAGTGGCGTGGCGCTCGGCGGTGGTTTAAGCCCACCTGCGCTCTCAAACCCAGGACTGGCGTGCTTCGATGCGGGTCAGCTCCAGAGGACCACCATCGTTCGTACCGTGGAAGCGGCCGAAGTGCACGTACGGGCCGCGGTAGGCGCTGTGGTTAATCGGGCTGGAGTACTGGCCGTTAATCGTGTAGTAGAAGCTGTTCTTGTTCACCACGATCTTGCAGTTCAGCGCCTGGCCGGTGGTGACCTTCTGACGCAGCTTCATGGTGTGTAGCACGCGCGGGGTGGACTGGCCGGGGGCGAAACAGAGAATCTGCGCGACCGAGCCGCCCTGGTACGAGGGGCGCACCGCGAGCAGGTAGGTACCGTCATCCTGCTTGGCGGCGAACTTCTTGCCGATGCCGAAGGCGCCATCGTGCTGGCGGCCGAAGGCAACGTAGCCGTAGTGGCTCTGCTGCTTGGGCAGTTCACCGGTCCACTTCATGGAGAAGTCCAGGGTGTACTTATCGCGGGTGGTGAAGTTAGACAGGGGGCCGAGCAGCACGGACTCGTCGTAACGCTGGCGGTGCACGATGGCCTTGCCGTTCAGTTCGGGCATGTCGGCCGCGGTGGAGGGGTCGGCCGGCAGGATTCCGTGCTGGCGACGGCCGGTGTTAATCTTCACGCTGGAGTCGAAGGGGTCGCCGATCACCCAGTAGGGGTCGGGGCACATGAAGCCCTTCACACCGAGCGCCTTGTAGTTTTCGTAGACGGAGCGGCGGTGGACCTCCCACACGATGACAGCCTTGCCAAGGCCCGTGAGGGTGCGCACGGCGTCCTCGCTCATGGAGCCGTAGCCCGCGCCGGTGGGCTTCTCGTAGAAGGGCACGCCGAGGGCGTCCACGTTCTTGTGGCGGGCCATGGCGGAAATCTTGTCGATGGGGTCGCCGCCGTCGAAGTAGCACCAGGTGCCGCAGCCCGCGGCGTTCACGAGCTTGAGGTAGCGAGAAGTGGGGTTGAAGCCGCCGCTGCCGTCGCGGTACATCTTGATGACGGTGCGACGCTGCAGGCCGCGGTCGGTGATGAACTTGAGCAGGCCCTGCTGTGCCGGGCCGTCCTTCGCCTCGATGAAGAGCACAACCTTCTTGCCGCCGATGGAGGCGTATTCGCCGCCTTCGGGCACGTTGTTGATGGCTTCGATGGCCTCTTCGAGAGTGGGGATGTCGTACAGGCCGATGTTATCGCCCAGGTTTTCACGCATGTCGACCCGGTGGCGGCGCAGCTCATCGAGGTTGGTGTCGCGGACGACCAGGTTGGCGCCGGTGGTGCGCTTGATGCTGGCGTCGTGCATGCAGACAAATTTGCCGTCGCGGGTGGTGCGCACGGAAATTTCGACGGCCAGGGCGCCGCGGCGTACGGACTCGGCGTAGGCGTAGGCGGTGTGCTCGGGGCTGATGTTGCCCGCGCCGCGGTGTGCGATGAAGAATTCATCGGTCTTGTACAGCAGCTGGTGCGCGGGGGATCCGCTGCGCACAGCGGCAAGCTGTGCGGTCGTGTTGGCGGCTGCGTGGGCCTCACCGGTCTGCAGCGCGAGGGCTGCGGGCACGAGTGCGGAGGCACCGAGGAAGCCGCGGCGGCTCATCTTCTTGGTGGTGTTCGAGAGTACGGTCACCGTAGTGGTCCTTTTTTCTGTAGTGAGTTGAGCGTTATGTGTGTGGTTGGGTTCAAAGTTTCCGTTTATAGCTGAGATGCCGGAATCTCTCAACTCAAACTGTAACTCTAAGTAGAATAACGATTTTTTATCGTTTCTTCACGGGTATTTAGGGATTCTGGGGTACCATGCACACCTCCTTTTTACTCTCGGTGCAAGGGTGGTCGGGTGTTTCACCTTTTCCGCCGCTTTTCGGGTTTAACGCCCCGGGGGCGTTAAAAAATTTCTCGAATAACGAAAAAGGCCGCGTCCTAGACTCGTGCGAGCCTGCAGAACGCGACCTTTCGTGCGGTCACTGCGCGGGATCTTTACCCAACGTAGGGGCCTCGATTACTTCTTGGTAGCCTGGGCTACGCGGTCACCGGCGTTGACGGGGCGGCGTGCCTCGGAGTCCTTCGAGATGTTGAACTTGGCGGTGTTGGTAATCATCACCATGGTTTCCTTGGAGGGGATACGGCCCTCGATGGCTGCCCAGTCCACCTCGATGATGGGGGCGCCTGCCTCCACCTTGTCGCCCACGCTTGCGATCTTGGTGAAGCCCTCGCCGCCGAGCTCAACGGTGTCGATGCCGATGTGCACGAGCACCTCACCGCCGTTGTCGGTGCGGAGCATGAAGGCGTGCAGGGTGTCCTGAATCAGGGCGATGGTGCCCGCGACGGGGGCAACGATGGTACCTGCGGTGGGGTTCACGGCGTAGCCGTCACCCATGACGCCCTGGGAGAAGACCGGGTCGGAAACTTCGCTCAGCGGCAGGTACTCGCCGGTGACGGGTGCGACGTAGACGTCTGCGGATGCGGCTTCCTGTGCGGCGGCTTCCTTCTTCTTCTTGCCGAAACCAAACATGTATGCTCCTTCTCTAGCGCTAGGGGTAGCGTATTTTTCGTAGCGCAGGCTCGTCCGCGACGGATGCGGCGTCATTGCCTGATGGATTCCGCACCGGGGCTCCCGGGGAGGCCAGTTGAGGGAAGCCGCTCTAGACACTCCGGTGCATATGAACTCAGAATACCGCACCCGGGGCCGCTACATATGAACCACAATCGGTTTCAGCGAATTTCTGCAAATATTCCGCGAATCTGGCATTTTAGCCTCGCTTCAATGCGCGGGTAGCGCGCGAGTACACTTAGGGAAGAACCGGCGCCGCGAACAGGTGCGCGCCGAGAGAGTAAGAAGGCTACACGATGACTGAAACGGCAACCGAGACCGTTCTTGAAGTATTTATCCCCGGCCCGGGCGAGAACCCGGAGGACCCGCAGGACATGGAGCGCTCCATCTTCCTGGGGGCAGCTCAGGAAGCCCTGGATTCGGGCGTTGAGATTGAGGTGTACTCCACCGATTCGTACCCCTCTGCATTTGAGGAGTGCGCCCCGGTGGCCGAGCAGATTGAGATGAACGGCCGCGAGGTGCTACCGCTCATGCTCGTCAACGGCGAGGTGAAGGTGTCCTTCACCTACCCGACCGCAGAGCAGATCAAGCGCTTCTCCCGCGCGCACATGGTGTCGCAGCCGAAGGCGAACGCGGCCGCCGCGGCGTGCGGCCCGACCGGTTCCTCCATGGTTCCGAACCTCAGCCCCCTGGCCGAGCCCGCCGGTTTTGCGGCAACCCTGGCCGGCAAGACCACCCAGCCGGTGGGCGGCCCGGATATCGGCAACCGCGTGAACCTCATGGGCGGCGACACCGGCGACGGTATTCCCGCCTCCGGCTCGGTGGCCGTCAAGTCCGGCGGCTGCGGATGCGGTGGTTGCGGCTGCGGCGGCCACTAGTCGACCGCGGCGGTGGTCAACCCCGCCCAGCTGAGACCCGGCGCGAGCGTCGGCCCCGGCCGGCCCTCACCCGAGATTTAAAAGAGCGGTGCCCGCCCCCTCGTGAAGAGGAGGCGGGCACCGCTCTTTGCTCTGCGGCTGCGCTAGGCGCGCGGTACCTTACTTGTTGAGGGAGGTACCGACGGAGCCGAGCTGCTGGCAAGCCTCGACCACGCGTGCGGCCATACCTGCCTCAGCAGCGGCACCCCAGACGCGGGGGTCGTAGGTCTTCTTGTTGCCGACCTCGCCGTCAACCTTCAGCACACCGTCGTAGTTGCTGAACATGTGGCCAGCAACGGGGCGGGTGAAGGCGTACTGGGTGTCGGTGTCGATGTTCATCTTGATAACACCGTAGGACACTGCGTCTGCAATCTCCTGCTCGGTGGAGCCGGAGCCACCGTGGAACACCAGGTAGAAGGGCTTGTCGCCCTTACCGTACTTAGCGCCGACCTCGGTCTGGATTTCCTTGAGCAGCTCGGGGCGCAGGTGTACGTTACCGGGCTTGTACACGCCGTGAACGTTACCGAAGGTCAGGGCTGCCATGTAGGTGCCCTTCTCGCCCAGGCCGATGGCCTCAACGGTCTTGACGGCGTCTGCAACGGTGGTGTACAGGGAGTCGTCGATAGCGCCTTCAACGCCGTCTTCCTCGCCACCAACGGCACCGATCTCAACCTCGAGCACGATCTTTGCCTTGGAGGTACGCTCGATCAGCTCGGATGCGATCTTCAGGTTCTCGTCCAGGTCAATTGCGGAACCGTCCCACATGTGGGAGTTGAAGATGGGGTCTTCACCGCGGGCGACAGCCTTCTCGGACTCTGCCAGCAGGGGCAGAACGAAGCCCTCCAGCTTGTCCTTGGGGCAGTGGTCGGTGTGCAGTGCAATGTTCACGTCGTACTGCTTAGCAACTTCGCGTGCGTAGGCTGCGAAGGCCAGGGAGCCAACGACCATGTCCTTCTTGGAAGCGCCGGACCAGTATGCTGCACCACCGGTGGATGCCTGGATGATACCGTCCGAGCCGGCCTCTGCGAAGCCGCGGATTGCGGCGTTCAGGGTCTGCGAGGAGGTCACGTTCACTGCGGGGTATGCGAAGCCCTGTTCCTTCGCACGCTGCAGCATTTCTGCGTAGACTTCGGGGGTTGCAATAGCCATATGCTGACTCCTTGGATAGATGCGACCGGACACCTAGTGGACCGGTTCACCATTTTGTTGGCGCGCGGGGCGCCTCCTACTCGCACTATTTTACCAAGGCGTAACTAAGAAGCTCTATCTTTTTGTGGGGTTTTTTGGGGTTTGCTCGGCCGGAGATTCCGCGGAATTGCGCGGTAAAGTAGAGGTATTAATGACCTAATGCCTCGAGTGGGGTTCGGCCCGCGGTTCAATCACCAACCCGGCCCGCTACGGGGATAACGCACGCGATATTGCGGCACCGAAAGGGGACTCTCATGGGCGCATCAAAGGCAAAAAATAGCGCGAAGCGGCGCGAGCTTAACCGCGAAAAGCGGGCTCGCCAGGCGCAGCGTCGCGCCGAACGCGAGCATCCGAACGCCGCCGCTATTGCCCCGGTGCGCGCCCGCCTGGATGCGGTGCTGGAGCGCAAGAACCGCCACGTGATGGGTCACGGCGATGTTGCCAAGTCCCTGGCGCTCATCGAGCGGATGCGCGCCGAGGGTGCGGAGGACCCGCAGATTGACGAGGCGCTGGCGAAGGCGAAGCTCCCCTCGGTCGTGCAGGTGGGTCGCCGTTCGTTCCTGCACTGGCCGAGCTGGTGGTGGTTGAACCGTCGCGAGCGCGCGTTGCGCGCGAAGATTGCGCGCCTTATGGAGGAGGGGTAGCGGGGAGGCTCCTCGAGGCCCCTCCGTCACGCTGCCGTCGTTTCCCGCCCTGCGCCTTCTTTTCGGGTCACGTTCTTTTTCACGCTGCGCCGCGCGGTGGCGCAACCGATACCTCTCGGGCTACCGTGTTACACCCGTGTAATTTGCATATATAAAACATATTTAATTTATCTCACATAACAATTAAAACAACACATTCCAACATACCCAAAAACAAACCCTAAATATACATTTCATGAATAAAAATCTAAACGTGACCGGGGTTATATTTCATGTATTCACTGTGCTATGGTCTTAATAATTCATCGACGTGTTCCCAACCACATCCTTCACTCACCTCACGCGAACACGCCCCGCACAATACCCCAGGAGGCCAAGCATGAGCACCCCAACACCCCAAACTCCGGGTAAGCCCGCATCCGATCCGCACATCAAGCCCCCCACAGACGACCCGTTCGCACACGAGCAGGAAGGCTTCCACAAGGGGCTTGGCGCACGCCAGCTCCAGATGATCGCCATCGGTTCCGCTATCGGTACCGGCCTATTCCTGGGCACCGGTAGCCGTCTGCAGGACGCAGGCCCCATGCTCGCCGTCATCTACGCCGTCATCGGCTTCTTCGGCTACCTGATTCTTCGAGCCCTCGGCGAGCTCATCCTCCATCGCCCCTCCTCGGGATCCTTCGTCTCATACACCCGCGAATTCTACGGCGAAAAGGCCGCATTCGTCTCCGGATGGCTGTACTGGCTGAACTGGGCAATGACCGCCGTTGCAGATGCCACCGCCATCGCCATCTACATCAGCTGGTTCGGTCGATACAACCAGTTCTTCGCAGACATTCCCCAGTGGCTGAGCGCATTCATCGTCGTTGTCATCACCGTTGCTTTGAACCTCATCTCCGTGAAGCTCTTCGGTGAGCTGGAATTCTGGTTCGCACTCATTAAGATTCTTGCCCTGCTGTCCTTCATGGCGGTGGGTATCTGGTACCTGGTCTTCGGTGAACCCATCAACGGCGTCCGCCCCGGCCTGGAACTCATCGCAACCCACGACGGCTTCTTCCCCAACGGTATTCTTCCCGCTCTTATCGTGGTTCAGGGCGTTGTGTTCGCCTACGCCGGTATTGAGCTGGTCGGCACCACCAGTGGTGAAACCAAGAACGTTGAGAAGGTTATCCCCCGCGCTATCAACACCGTGATCTGGCGTATCGCGATCTTCTACGTTGGTTCCGTGGTTCTGCTCTGCCTGCTTATGCCCTACACGGCATATAAGGATGCCGAGTCGCCCTTCGTGACCTTCTTTGATGCCATCGGCATTGAGGGTACCGCACCGATTATGCAGTTGGTCGTTATTACCGCGGCGGCTTCCTCGCTGAACGCTGGCCTGTACTCCACCGGCCGTATCCTCCACTCGATGGGTGTTGCAGGTTCGGCACCGAAGTTCACCACCAAGGTGTCCCGCTCCGGCGTTCCGGTAGCAGGTATTCTGCTGACCGGCGTGATCGGCCTCTTCGGTGTTGTGCTGAACTTCTTCGTTCCCGAGCAGGCGTTCGAGGTCGTGCTGAACATCGCCTCGGTGGGCACCATGGCGAGCTGGGCGGCTATCGCAATGTCGCACCAGAAGTACCTGAAGCTGGTCGGCGAGGGTAAGTACAAGCGCCCCAACTACCGCGCACCCGGCGGTCGTTTCAGCGACTGGGCCGTGATGGTGTTCCTCGCGATTGTGATTGTGCTGATGGCACTGGATTACCCGGTGGGCACCTACACCCTGGCGTCGCTGCTGGTGGTTATCCCGCTGCTGATTATCGGCTGGTACACGGTTCGTGACCGCGTCAACGAGATTGCTCGCGTGCGTGAGGGCTATACGGGTGCTGTGCCCGTGATTGCGGCTCGCCCCGTGGTGCAGAAGCTCGTCTCGGAGCCGCGCACCCACATCGCGCTCGACGAATTTGCCGACGATGAAGACCACGGCACCGCACATAAGGGCCACCACGACAAGCCCTAACCCACCCGCCCGCGTGCACGGTGCTTAGCTCACCGTGCACGCGCCAAAAACACAAAATACATTTTTTAAGAGTGTGTTCTGGAGTATTTTTGGCATAATTATTGCTAATATCCGCGCTAAACGCACTCACTGCCAACGCATTGTTTGCAGCATAATTATTCAAAGGAGAAAATCATGACTGAACGTCCTAGCGCACACGCGGTGGAATTTGTTGACGTCGCCTCGATGGCAAAGTGGATTCAGAAGGACGGCGTAGGCAACATCATTGCCGGCATGGTCGACTTCCTCGAAGAAGATTTCAAGAAGTGGCAGAGCTTCGACAAGATTCCGCGCGTCGCCTCCCACACCCCCTTCGGTGTGATTGAGCTGATGCCCACCTCCGACAACATCACCTACTCCTTCAAGTACGTGAACGGCCACCCGTCGAACCCGGCACGCGGCTTCCAGACCGTGACCGCGTTCGGTCTGCTCGCTGACGTGGACAACGGCTACCCCGTGTTCCTGGCTGAGATGACCCTGCTGACCGCGCTGCGTACCGCCGGCGTGTCCGCCATGGTTGCTAAGCACCTGGCACGCAAGGATTCGAAGAAGATGGCGATGATCGGTACCGGCTCGCAGTCTGAGTTCCAGGCGCTGGGTATGCGCGCGGTGCTCGGCATTGAGGACCTGTCCGTCTACGACGTTGACCCGCATGCGATGGAGAAGTTCCGCCGCAACCTGGAGCCGCTGGGCTTCCGCATCCACCTGGCTAAGGACGTGGACGAGGCTGTTGAGGGTGCAGACATTATTACCACCTGCACCGCCGATAAGCAGCAGGCGAAGGTTCTGCTGGACCGCCAGGTGAAGCCCGGTGTGCACCTGAACGCTATTGGTGG
Source organism: Rothia sp. HMSC068F09 (assembly GCF_001812775.1). Classification (NCBI taxonomy): domain Bacteria; kingdom Bacillati; phylum Actinomycetota; class Actinomycetes; order Micrococcales; family Micrococcaceae; genus Rothia; species Rothia sp. HMSC068F09. The sequence continues at coordinate 107,389 of NZ_KV810416.1, read as the reverse complement.
CGACTGCCCCGGCAAGACTGAGCTGGAAAGCGAAATTCTGGACCGCTCCACCGTGTTTGTTGAGTTCCCGCCGCAGACCCGCATTGAGGGCGAGATTCAGCAGAAGGACCCGGACTTCCCGGTGGTGGAGTTCTGGAAGGTTCTGACCGGTGAGGAGCCGGGCCGCGTGTCGGATGAGCAGATTACCCTGTTTGATTCGGTGGGCTTCGCGATTGCTGACTTCTCGGGTCTGCGTTATGCCCGTGCGGCTACGCAGGACACCGACCTGCAGCAGTTCATTGACCTGGTTGCTAGCCCGGATGATCCGAAGGATCTGTACTCGCTGGTGAACGTTAACGTTCCGGTGGGCTAAAGGGCTAAAGCAGCCTGACGCTGAGTGGCCGTGAGCCGGCGAGCCGGTAAGGTGCGCCGGCGTAGGCTGCGAGGTTGAGAGTGAATAAAGTGAGGGCCGGGGAGTGGTGACACTCCCCGGCTCCTTCTTGTGGAATTTGCTTATGCGCGGATTTTCTTGTGCACAACCTGCAGGTGCTTCGCTCGTTCTGCCCCTCATGCGCTGATACCTACTGGCGGATGCGGCTACTGGCGGGTGGCGATAATTTCACGCGCCTTCGCCACACGCTTTTCTTTCTCCTCTTTCAGCTGGTTGAGCTTCGCCTGGTTCTTTTCGATGAGAGGCCCCTGATAGGACGCCTCAATATCACCCAAACGCTGGGCCATACCCACCTTCTGGTTACATTCCGCTTCAATCGTTGCGAGGCGAATTTCTTCCGGCTTAGCTTCTTCGTTGCCTTGGGAGGAGGTCATAAGATGCGCGCCTTCTTCCGACATCCAGTCGCTCTCTCCTTCCCTGGGGGTTAGCCCGCGTTCACGCAGGCAGGTCCACCATTCTGAGCGAATATTTTTCCACTCATCGGTTTGGGAGGCGTAGGTGTATGCCTGTGAGTTGAGCTCTCCTACGAACCGGTATTCTTTTTCGTCAAGTTCGACGTCGGAGAATGCGGCTTTCACCTCTTCTTGGCACCGGGTGTTGATGTCGTCCGGTGCTGAATCGTCTGAGCCTCGGGATTCCTTCTGGGAGTACCCGTACTTTTTGGCGTACTCGACGTTCCAGCTGCCGTATAGGCCGCCCGGTTGCGGGGTGTCTACTGAGGGCACGGCGTAGGACTGCCCGTGGTGCGCATAGCATTCGGACATGAGCGTATGCCACGCCGTGCTCACCGTACGGAGTGTGAGTTCATCGAAGGCGTACTCGTCCAGTGGAAGGTGTACGTAGTTCTTTGAATAATCGAGAACAGCTTTTCGTGAGGTGTCCCGCTCGGCGTTACTGGAACAGGAGCTTAAAGCTAAAGCAATGCAGGCGAGTAGGGCAGCAGATTTCTTCATTGTTACCGACTCCTTTCAGGGGAATGACGCCGCGGTCATTCATACCCGCAACCCGCAACCAATAGCGAGCCAAAGTCAGGAAATCCATCGTACGCTCCGACAAAAATTGAGAGTGCGATTCTCATATCTCCTGTGATTTGCGTTAACACTAACACGCCTAGGTAATTCCATGCGTGGTTTAAGCCGTCCAAAGCCCAACAGAAAAGGTTCCGACGCGCACACAACGCATCGGAACCTTTAAACACCTCATAAACAGCCGCCAAACTACGACGGAATCTGGCCAAACACATGGCGGCGAACCCACGCATGCATCGCAATACCCGCAGCCGTCGCCGCATTCATCGAACGCGTCGACCCAAACTGCTCAATCGACAGAGTATCCCTAGCCGCCGCGTGCAACTCCTCCGACAAACCCGGACCCTCCTGACCAAAAACCAGCACGCACTTCTTCGGCAGGTCATACGTCTCCAGGGGCACCGAATCCGGAAAAATATCAATACCAATAATCTCCAGGCCCTCAGCCTGCGCCCACGCCACAAAATCCTCAATCGTCGGATGATGACGCACATGCTGATAACGATCCGTCACCATCGCCCCACGACGATTCCAGCGGCGACGCCCAATAATATGGACCTCCTTCGCCAACATCGCATTCGCAGTACGCACCACCGTGCCAATATTCAAATCATGCTGCCAATTCTCAATCGCCACATGAAAATCATGGCGGCGCGTATCCAGGTCAGCAATAATCGCGTCCATCGACCAGTAACGGTACTTATCCACCACGTTACGGCGGTCGCCCTCACGCAGCAGCTCCTCATCCCAATGGTCACCCTCGGGCCACGGGCCCTCCCACGGGCCCACACCCACCTCAAAACGGGCAGTACCCTGCTCGGTACCCTCAATAGCCTCAGCTGCAGCCGCCTCAGCAGGCACAGCCTCAGTCGCCTCACGATTCTCAACCATCACAACCACCTTCAGGCCAACAACCAGCGCCACTCCGGCGCTCACAGAGCCATCTTACAGACAAAAACCCGCACCACCAGCCACACACAGCAGCCAGCGGCACGGGTTCACCCGCCACAGCGGGAATGCCTTAAAAAATCACGAGGTCCTCAGAACTCAGTCCAATAGAGACTAGTCCAGGCCCAGCTCGTCCTTCGAGTACGCGTACAAGCACGGAACGCCCGCAACCTCTTCCACATGCTCCTTAGCGCCGGTCGCACGGTCAACAATCACAGCAACCGCCACAACCTCAGCGCCAGCCTTACGCAGCGCCTCAACAGCAGTCAGCGCGGAACCACCGGTCGTGGAAGTGTCCTCAACAGCAACCACGCGGCGACCCTCAACGCTCGGGCCCTCCACCTGACGGCCCATGCCGTAAGACTTCTGAGCCTTACGCACCACAAACGCGTCAATCGCACGGTCCTGATCGCCAGCAGCACGCATAATCGCGGTACCCACCGGGTCAGCACCCATGGTCAGACCGCCAGCGGCCTCAAACTCGATGCCGTTCTTATCCAGCAGGTCCAGCATGACCTGACCAACCAGGCGAGAAGCCTCGTGGTGCAGGGTGATGCGGCGCAGGTCAACGTAGTAGTCGGCTTCCTTGCCGGAGGCGAGGACCACGTGCCCGCGCACCACAGCCAGCTCCATAATCAGCTGGCGCAGGCGTTCACGGGCTTCTTCAATGGGGAGGTTTTCAGAAAGCTTAGTCATAGTTCCAGTGTAGCGGCTCACGTGCAGGCAACGCAGGCTATCCTGCGCTATCCCACTACCGCGTTATCCCGGCGCTAGGCTATTCCACCACGCGGCCCACCGACGGCGGCAGGGCGGCGCGCAGCTTCGTCAGCATCTCCTCGTATTCTGCGGCAGGATCGGAATCGGCAACCACCGCACCACCGGCAGCAAGAGTCACCGTGCCGTCATCGTGCGCCACGAGCGTGCGAATCACAATCGACAGGTTCGCCGAACCATCCGCCGACACAAAGCCCAGGGCACCCGAATACACGCCGCGAGCGTGATTCTCCAGGCGCTCAATAATCTGCATGGTCGAGGGCTTCGGCGCACCCGTCATCGAGCCACCCGGGAAGCACGCCTGCGCGGCAGCCACCGCACTCACGCCCTCGCGCAGGCGCGAGCTGACCGTAGACACCAGCTGGTGCACCGTCGAGTAGCTCTCCACGCCCATGAGCACCGGCACGCGCACCGTGTGCGGCTCGGAAACCAGCGACAGGTCGTTACGCAGCAGGTCCACGATCATGAGGTTCTCGGCGCGGGTCTTCTCATCGGTACGCAACCAGACGGCGGCGGCCTCGTCTTCCTCCGGGGTGGCGCCGCGGGGCACCGTGCCCTTAATCGGCTTCGTCTGGGCGTTACGCTGCTCATCCACGCTCAAAAAACGCTCCGGCGAGGAGGAAAGCACCGAAAAATCACCGCACCGCAGATACGCCGCATACGGCGCGGCATTGTGGGCGCGCTGGCGGCGGTACAGCTCAAAGAAAAGCTCCGGGCTCGGGTTCTGGATGCGCGCGACCGTCTGCGCGGTCAGGCACACCTCGTAGCTGTTACCCTCGTAGATTTCGTGCTGACTAGCGCGAACAGAGTCCATATAGGCTTCCGCGGCGGGTGCCGGGAAGAGCAGGGGCTCGGTAAGCTCAGGGGCATTTACGGGGGTGCTGTCGGAGGCAATTTCCGAGGCGCGCTCCCCCGCCGCGCTCAGCACCGGATCCAGCGCCTCGCTCAGCAGTCGCTCCGCCGCCTCACACCACGACTCATCGCCCACCAGCCAGCTCCGCGCGGGGCGGCCCGGGCGGGCGTGCTCGTGCACCAGGTAGCGGACCGCCGGCAGCCACAGAGAATCCGGGGTCGGCGCCTCATGCGCCGGCAGGTAGCCCGGCACCGGGTGGCCGTGCTCCAGGCCCATGGCGGCACGCGCCTCGTAGCCGAAATAGCCCACGTAACCGCCGCGCAGACCCGCAGGCAGGCCGGTTGCCACCGCGGTCTCCGGATGCACGCGCGGTGCGCGGGCGAGCGCCGCCTCCAGCTGGGCGAAGGGGTCTTCCGCGCCGGATTCAGCCGCCGCGCGCGCCGAATCCACGCGCAGGGGCGACAGCTGCGCCGGAACCACACCCACGTACGAGGCGACCGACATGGGCGACTCCTCGCGGGCCGAATCCAGCCAGAACGAGTACTCGGCACCGGCGGCCAGCAGCGGGTACGCGTCCTCGCAGTTCACCGCGAAAGGCAGCGGGCGCACGACAAGCTCCCGCGTCTGCGCATCCCACGGGATGCTCTGCAGAATACTCGGCAGGGCGTGGGAATCGGGCGCAGAAGCGGGAGCGTTCGAGGTAGAAAACATACGGTCCGCGGAAGTTTCAGTCACGGACTCCATTGTATGGCGTGCAGGCGAACCGGCGGTTTAGTGAACGACCGCGGGAGCTTCGCCGTTCTCGCTGGTCATCGGCAGACCGGCGGCGAACCATGCGCTGGTGCCGCCAGCAATGTTGTGGGCCGCGTAGCCGCATCCGCGCAGGAAGGTTGCCGCGCGGTTCGAACGGCCACCGCCGTGGCAGATGACGTAGAAGTCCTCGCCCGGTGCGGGCAGCTCGGTTAGACGCTCGGCGATGGTGTCGAGGGTGATGTGCTTTGCGCCGGTCACGTGGCCACCCTCCCACTCATAGTCTTCACGAACGTCGATAATGGTCGCACCGGCGGGAACGTCGCGGGGGTCAACCTGGGGTACAACAGACATGGGGTTCTCCTTTGAAATGGTTAAAAATGCGCCGGTCGGCACGGGCTGGTGCACTGCGGACATAGTTGTAGTTCCACTCTATCGCGTTCGGGGCAGCGAGCGCATCTAGCCCGGTATTTGGGGGTTTGTGAGATTCAGAAGCAGTGCATACGAAAAAATCGAAATGGTTTTTCATGCACTGACTAAGAGTTTATTCTGTGAAATATAGGTGTGTACCATGTATACATATACATAGATAAGGGTATACACTTGTAAATATATTGTCCGGGTCACACAGAACCCCGGGCTTGCACAGAAAAGAATTACCACCATGTCTCACACCATCACAGGTGCCGAACCCAAGGACACCAAGACCTTCTTCGGCCACCCGCGTATGCTCGCGAACCTGTTCACCGTAGAAATGTGGGAGCGCTTCTCCTTCTACGGCATGCAGGGCATCATGATCTACTACCTGTACTACACCGCCGACAAGGGCGGCCTGGGCCTCGACAAGGACCTCGCCACCGGCGTTATCGGCGCATACGGTGCAGTCGTGTACCTCATGGCAATCCTCGGCGGTATCCTCGGTGACCGCCTCCTCGGCCCCGAGCGTACCCTCTTCTACTCCGCTATCGGCATTATGGCGGGCCACATCTCCCTCTCCCTCATCCCCGGCGTGCCGGGCGTGGTGATTGGTCTGCTGCTGGTCGCTATCGGCTCCGGCGGTCTGAAGAGTAACGCATCCGTGCTGGTCGGTTCACTCTACAGCGACAACGACTCACGCCGCGACGCGGGCTTCACCATCTTCTACATTGGCGTGAACACCGGTGCACTCCTCGGCCCGCTCCTGACCGGTTGGGGCTGGACTGCCGGTGGCTTCCACCTCGGCTTCGGCCTGGCTGCCATCGGTATGGCCGCCGGCCTGACCCAGTACGCGCTGACCCGCAAGAACCTGCCCGCCTCCGTGCACCACGTGGGCACCCCCTTCACCGGCGCCCAGAAGCGCAACTTCGCCCTGGCACTGGTCGGTATCGTGGTCGTTATCGGTATCCTGCTGGCAACCGGTTTGATGACCGCAGACAACCTCAAGAACTGGGTCATGGGCTTCATCTTCATCGGCGCTATCGCCCTGTTCGCACAGATGCTGACCGCCAAGGACGTCACCTCCGATGAGCGTTCCCGCGTCACCGCGTTTATCCCCCTGTGGATTGCAAACGCCGTGTTCTGGGCGCTGTACCAGCAGCAGTTCACCGTCATGGCGGTGTACTCGGATGAGCGCCTCAACTGGAACATCCTGGGCATGGAGCTGAGCCCGAACCTGGTCAACTCCATCAACCCGGTCTTCATCATCATCTTCGGTATGATGTTCTCCGCCCTGTGGACCAAGTGGGGCGACCGCCAGCCGGTCACCACCCTGAAGTTCTCCGCGGCGCTGATTATCATCGGTCTGGCGTTCTGGATCTTCCTCGCTCAGGCGGGCGTTCAGAGCGTGAACGTCGGCTGGATCGTACTGATTCTGTTCGTCTGCACCATCGCCGAGCTGATTATTTCGCCGGTGGGTATTTCGCTGGCGACCAAGCTCGCACCGAAGGCGCACCGCGTGAACATGATGGCGCTGTACTTCACCTCCGTGGCAATGGGTACCGTGCTCTCCGGTTGGTTGGCTCCGTTCTACACCATGGAGACTGAGGTTCCCTACTTCACCTGGATGGGTATTATCACCATCGCGACCGGTATTCTGCTGTTCCTGGTGCACAAGCCGGTTCAGAAGCTCATGCGCGGCGTGAAGTAACCGCAAAGTTGCTTGCCTAGACCGCTGATTCGCTGTTTTCGGGCGGCGTGAGCGTGTAGGCGAACGCATATAGGCTAGGGCCCCGAATCCTTGAATTACCAAGGGTTCGGGGCCCTGCTGTATACACTGCTGCATGCCCTGGTGTATGCGCCGGTAGCCGGAGTAGCGACAGGTTCAGGGGTGTTTTCCTTAATGAGACAATCCGCACGGATTTTCTTATTAAGCGCCTTAATAAGAAAATCGAAGTGTATTGTCTTATTAAGACCCCCCATACGACCAGCAAGACGACACCGATGAAGAGGAGGAGGGAGGAGGAACCATGCCCACAGCCATCACCTGGCCCGCCCTCACATGGGAGCCGCAAACCCCCTGGGTTCACCGCGACGCCCTCGCCTCCCGACGCGCAACGCGCCGCAACTCCGGCACCTTCTCCAGCGCCGTACCCGCCCCCATTGCCACACTCAACATCGAACTCAGCCCCGCACTGCGAGCGCGCCTCCAAGAGAACGCCACCGCAATGACCCGCTTCGATGAGCGGCTCCACCACATCGGCGGAATCCCCTTCTCCGCGGTTCTTCTGCGCGGCGAATCCGCCTCCAGCTCACAGATTGAAAACCTCACCGTTAGCGCACGCAGGCTCTCACTAGCTGTCCTGGGTGCAAGCGGGTCGAAGGTCGGAGTTAACGCCGAGCTGGTGGCGCGCAATGTTCACGCCATGCGTGCAGCCTTGAATACCGCAGAAAACATTAGCGTCGATAATATCCTCGCGATGCACCGCGAACTGACCCGCGGTCTGCATCAGGACTCCGGTGTACTCCGCACCCAGTGGGTGTGGATTAAGGGTGATTCGCCGGTAACCGCCGACTATGTAGCACCGCATCACGAGAGAGTTCCTGCCGCCCTCGAAGACCTTGTAGCCTTCATGAACCGCCGCGATATTGATCCCCTCGCGCAGGCGGCTATCGTGCACGCCCAATTTGAAACGATTCACCCCTTCACCGACGGCAACGGCCGCACCGGACGAGCCCTCATCTCCGCGCTCCTGCTCGCCCGCGGTGTCACTCGCCACGTGATTCTGCCCGTCTCCTCCGGGCTGTTGCATGATACCGACGGGTACATTCAGGCGCTCACCGACTACCGTGCAGGCGATGCCGAGCCCATCATCGAGCTCTTCATCGACGCCGCACAAAAGGCAATCACCAACGCAGAAATCCTGGCGCAAGACATTGAAACCCTGCGCGATGAGGTGCTGTCCATTGCCCAGCGTAAAACCCCTCTCCTGCGTTCCCTCACCGACCTGTGCTGCACCGAGCTCGCCTTCACCGCACACATGGTGGAGGAGCACACGCGGGGGTCCCGAGCTAGCGTGTATCGCCTCCTCAACCGCATGGTGGAGCTGCAGATTCTGCGTGAAGAACGCGTCAAAATTCAGGGGCAAAAAGTGTGGACTGTCCCCGCTCTCAACCGCGCCCTCGATGACTTTGCGGCACGAGCAGGACGCCGCGGATAGATGCGCCATCGGGTTCGATAACCCGCGCGAAAATTCTGCGGCCGTAGGCGGGTTCCCGCGCGCGGAACTGTGACGATTTATTTCTTCACATGAACGCACATGACGGAAATCAGAGTCAAAAAAGGACTCATTACGCCACGAACGGACATCTATTAGACAGCCCTCAACTACAGGTCTAAGGTGATTCCAGAACGGCCGGAAAATACGCGGCCGGCCACCCCAACGCAACCTCCCAAGGAGAACATCATGGCACTGTACCTGGTAGAACTGACCCCCGCTAACCCGTCCAAGGAAGAGGCAACCGCCCTCATCGAGACCGTCAACTCCTCCCTGACCAACGGCGCGGAGCTCATCGAAACCCAGGTCTCCGCAGACCACAAGATCGTCTTCGTCATCATCGAAGCCGAGAACACCGCATTCGGCCCCGACCTCGCCGCAGCTATCGGTGAGCGCGCCTCCGTCGAAGGCCCCGATGCCGTCCGCCTCGTCGGCGCTGAGCTCGATGACATCAAGAAGCTCAAGAAGGACGCCGACTACCTGGTCGAGTGGGACATCCCCGCAGAGATCACCATGGAACAGTACCTGACCCGCAAGAAGGCCAACGCCCCCAAGTACGCCGAGGTGCCCGAGGTTTCCTTCCTGCGCACCTACGTTCGTGAAGATACCGCTAAGTGCCTGTGCTTCTACGATGCACCCGACGAAGACGCTGTCGTCCGCGCCCGCAAGGCCGTCAGCACCCCCATCGACCGACTGTTCAAGCTGCACGCATAGACACGTGCTTCCCGCTTAGGAGAAACCACATGTCCGACTTCACCCTGGAACCCCTGTACGACTACCCTCAGCGCGAGCAGGTTCTCACCCTCGCCCGCACCAATGCGGAGGCCGTTGACCGCGGCGAGCGTTCTCCCTTCGAGACCCTCCGCGAGATTGCCAAGGACGGCCTGATTACCCTGGGTCGCGACGGCGGCTCTCTGGTTCCCCAGGTCGCTGTTGCATTCGACCTGGCTACCGAGGACGCCACCACCGCCTTCTCGCTCTGGGCTCACCGTTCGACCATCGCGTTCTTCGACGCCGTGGGCCGCGAGCTGCCCGAGGGCCTGGCCAATGCGACCGTCAGCGGCACCACCGCGATGGCGGCGGCGTACAAGGAGGCGTCGGGTCTGGAGCCGATCAAGGTGAAGGGCACCCTCGTTGAGGGCGGTCTGAAGCTCAACGGTTCTATCTCCTGGGCGTCGAACCTGTACCCGAGCGGTGTAATTGTTCTGCCGGTGGCCTTGGAGAACGCTCCCGAGGGTCACCCGGACCGCTACATCGTGACGATTCGCCAGGATGTGCCGGGCCTGGAGATCTACTACCACCGCAACCTGCTGGCGCTCAACAGCACCGAGTCGGGCACCCTGAAGTTCGAGGACGTTTTCGTGCCGAGCGAGGATATCCTGAGCGATAACCTCGAGGCGTTCCTGCACGATGTCACCGCACCGTTCCTGCTGGTTCAGTCTTCTTTCTGCCTGGGCCTGGCCGCAGGTGCTCTGCAGGAGGCCGCTAAGCACCTGGACGTGTCGAAGGGCATCTTCCGCCCCGAGTTCCCGCTCATCCTCTCCGAGTACGAGAGCCTGCGGGAGGAGCTGATTCGCCTAGCGTCCGAACCGGAGCGCGCCGAGCGCCGCGACCTGCTGAGCCTGCGCCTGGGGGTTTCGCACTTCGCGACCATTGCTACTCACTTTGAGCTGCAGGTTGTTGGAGGCGCCGGTTACGTGGCCGAGTCCCCGACCGCTCGCCGCCTGCGTGAGGCTTCCTTCCTGCCGGTGCAGTCCCCGACCGAGGGCCACCTGCGCTACGAGCTGTCGAAGTACGATCACCTCGAGGTTCTTCAGGAAGCTCTCTAAACGTTAGCGACGCTGTCTTCATCAATACCGTCGCCCTCTATATGCAATATATTGCATATAGAGGGCGACGGTATTTTTATGTGCCCCGCACCCATCAATCAGATAGCGAATTGGGAATATAAGCGGTTTAGGGGTATCCCTGCTCATATTTATAGGCATTTAGCTGTGACCTACGCCCATAGGCGCGTAGAATAATGTGGAATTTTATACACCACATTCACTTCAGGAGCTCCCTTTGAGCATCTCTAAGCTTTTCGGCTTCGACTGGTCGATTCACGGCGACGGCCGCAGCATTAAGCCCGGTTCCTTCGTCGCCCCGAACGAGCGCCTCGCCTGGCCGATTACCATCGGTATCGGTGCGCAGCACGTGGTCGCCATGTTCGGCGCAACCTTCCTCGTGCCGATTATCACGGGCTTCCCGCCGGCAACCACCCTGTTCTTCTCGGGTATCGGCACCGTCCTCTTCCTGCTGATTACCCGCGGACGCGTCCCCTCCTACCTGGGTTCCTCCTTCGCGTTCATTGCGCCCCTGGCGGCTGCCATGAACTCGCACGGCCCGGCGGGCGCCCTCGGCGGCATCGTCATGGCGGGTGTGGCGCTGTTCCTCGTTGGTCTGATTGTTCAGTTCGCCGGCACCGGCTGGCTCACCAAGCTCATGCCCCCGATCGTGACCGGTTCGATCGTGGCCCTGATTGGCTTCAACCTGGCGAAGAGTGCTAAGGACAACTTCATGGTGGCACCGGTGACCGCGCTGGTGACCCTGTGCTCCATCATCCTGATTTCAGTGCTGTTCAAGGGCATTATTGGTCGCCTGTCCATCCTGCTGGGCGTGGGCGTTGGCTACATCACCGCCGTGATTCGCGGCGAGGTGGACTTCTCCAAGATTGACAAGGCTGTGCAGACTCAGGGCATCATCGGTCTGCCGCACTTCCAGACCCCCGAGTTCCACTGGGAGCTCGCCGGCCTGTTCATCCCTGTGATTCTGGTGCTCGTGGCAGAGAATATCGGCCACGTGAAGTCAGTGGCTCAGATGAGCGGTGAAAACCTGGACGACTACTCGGGTCGCGCCCTCATGGCTGACGGCCTGGCAACCACCATTGCCGGTATGGGCGGCGGTTCGGGTACCACCACCTACGCCGAGAACATCGGCGTGATGGCTGCGACCAAGGTGTACTCCACCGCGGCATACTGGGTGGCGGCAATCTTCGCGATTATCCTGTCGCTCTTCCCGGGCTTCGGCGCGGCCATTGCGACCGTCCCGGCGGGTGTTCTGGGCGGTGCCGCAACCGTGCTGTACGGCATGATTGGCATGCTCGGTGTGCGCATCTGGAGCGAGAACCGTGTGAACTTCTCGAACCAGATCAACCTGACCACCGCCGCCGTGGCGCTGATTGTAGGTATCGCGGACTACACCTGGACCTTCGGTGAGCTATCCTTCGCCGGTATTGCTCTGGGTACCGCGGCAACACTGATTATCTTCCACCTGATGACCTTCATCGCGAAGTACACGAAGGCCGCTGGCGACCCGCTGGAGCCTTTCGACGCAGAGAAGAGCACCGAGGTGCACTAGGCTCCTCACCGCCCGTTAGGAGTGACGCTCCTGATGCGTAGGGTGCAGAAAAGCGGCCCGGATGGATTAGTTTTCCATCCGGGCCGCTTTTGCGTCTTCTGGGTCTTATGTACGAACGACTACTTTGCTTAGACACACGTCAGATGTAAATCAGACACAAAAATTTGAGTCTAGACATAAATTTTTATGTCTAGACTCAAATTTTTTATGTGTAGACATAAAAGTTGATGTCTGAGTTATGTCTGCGGAAGCTCGCCTAACCGCAGTGTTGGGCGGCTAGGACCGCTCGGCGAGCATCGCCTCAATGGTCTGTGCCACGCCGTCCTCGTCGAAGGGCGGGCAGGTGCGCCCCACCTTCGCAATGAGCGCCGGCTGACCCGACGCCATGGCGAAGCCCTCGCCCGCCCAGCAGAGCATCTCAGCGTCATTCGGCATGTCACCAAACGCCATCACCTCGTGCGCCTCAATGCCGTGGCGTGCCGCGAACTTCTCCAGAATCCGGCCCTTGTTGACGTCCTTGGAGCCCATCTCAATCAGGGGTTCGCCCACCACGCCGCGCGTGACGGCCACGAGCGATCCCACGGCCTGATGCACGCGCGCCTGCAGGATGTCCGGGTCCATGCCGGGCACGCGAATCAGGTACTTAATGACGGGCGTGGAACCGATGCGTTCGAGCGCCTCGACGATGCTCGACTCGACCACGCGGGCGCCCTCGAGCACCTCGCCGCCCTCGTGCGGCCCCTGGATAAAGACGGTATCCACGGTCTCCAGGGTGTAGGTGGCGGACGGGAAGATGGGTTCCAGTAGCGCGTGGGCGCGGGCGATGACCTGCGGGTCGGCTCCGTTGACCTCCTCCACCTCATCGGCACCCAGTTGGAAGACCACGGCGCCGTTGGAGCAGATGGCGTAGGAATCGAAGTCGGTCTGCTCGCGTAGCGGAGTGAGCCAGCGGCTCGGGCGGCCGGTGACGAAGACAATCTCAATTCCGGCAGCCCGGGCGGCCTCCAGGGCGTGCAGGGTCCGCGGACGGAAGCGGAAGTCGTGCCCGATGAGGGTGCCGTCCAGGTCGCTGGCGATGAGCTTGATCATGCGGTCTATTGCCTTCGGTTGATGGAATCGAGGTGGTGTCGGTGGAAGCGTTCCGGCGGAGGCTACTCGGCCGGTTCCGCGTAGGTGACGGTCAGGAACGCGCGGCCCAGGCCGTGGCCCAGCAGGTTGAAGTTCACGACGGCGGGAGTTGCACTCTCGTCAATGTCGAGCTTCTCCACGTCCACGGCGGTGACGCAGAAAATGTAGCGGTGCGGGCCGTGACCAGCCGGAGGCGCAGCGCCCAGGAAGCCCGCCACACCGGCGTCGTTGCGGTGCGTCAGGGCGCCGGCAGGTGCATCCGCGCCGGTGTCAATGCTGGTCACCTCGGCGGGAATATTAGAGACGGTCCAGTGCCAGAAGCCCGAGGGGGTCGGCGCATCCGGGTCAAAGCAGGTGAGCACGAAGGACTTGGTGCCTTCGGGGAATCCACTCCAGGACAGCTGCGGGGAGCGATCCTGACCGCCTGCCACGCCGAAGAGGGCGGAGCGCATCCACTCGGGGGCGGTGCCGCCGTCTTGAATGTCGGTGGAGGTCAGGGTGAATTCGGGCAGTTCGGGCAGACCTGCGTAGGGTTCACGGGGCAGGGGCGCGGAGCCAATGGAGCTCATGGTTCTCCTTGTGTTTTCTCGCGGTGGTTGGATTAATTTTTCACGGGGTAGGGGCCGTGTATATGACGATGCCGGCGGATAGGGTGAGCTATCCGCCGGCTGTGCGTCATTTTTTAGCCGTTTAGAACGGCGACGAGTTCCTCGCGGGTGGGCGGGTTGGCGCCTGCACGGGAGACGGTGATGCCGGCTGCGGTTGCGGAGAAACGTAGCAGGTCGGCGATGTCTTCTGCGGCCAGTGCGGCAACCTTGGCACGGGCCTCGGGGCCGGCAATACCGCGGTCCAGCAGGCCCGCGATGAGGGCCGCCATGAGGGAGTCGCCGGCACCGACGGTGTCCGCAACCTCCACGCGGTGTGCAGGCTGGCTGATGCCCTCAGGGTACGTCTTGCTGTAGGCGATGGGGCCGTCTGCGCCGCGGGTGATCACCATCAGCTCGGCGCCGAGGTCCAGCCAGGCGCGGGCGGTGTCTGCGAGGGAACGCTCGGGGTAGAGCCACTGCAGGTCCTCGTCGGAAGCCTTGACGACGCTGGAGAGGGAGACGAACTTTTCGGCCCACTGTCGTGCCTGCTCCACGTCGTGAATGAGGGTGGGGCGGCAGTTGGGATCGTAGCTGAGCAGGGCGCTGTCGCGGGCGGCCTCGAAGGCGGCCGCGACAACGTGTGCGCCGGGCTCAAGCATGGCGGCGATAGAACCGGTGTGCACCGCGTCGGAGGTGCGGGCCAGTTCAGCCAGCTCCTCGGCGATAGCGTTCAGGGCCCACTCGATATCGAATTCGTATTCCGCCGCGCCGTCGGCGCCAATGGTGGCCTGGGCGACGGAGGTTCGCTCCGCGGTGGGTTCGAAGGGCAGCTGCACCGAGGAGGCGTTCAGGTGTGCGTTGATGCTTTCACCGTAGGCGTCCGGGCCGTAGTGGCCGACAAAGTTGGTGGGGTGGCCGAGGCGGCATGCGCCAACGGCGACGTTCATGGGGGATCCGCCGGGGTAGGCGTGGGTTTCTCCGTCGTGCTGGTGGACGACGTCTACGAGTGCTTCACCGATTACAGTCAACATGGTTTCAATTCTACTCGGCCAGCCCGTTCCGGAGAGTGCGTTTTTGTGGGGATTTCAAGTGGTTTTGCTTTCCCTTCTGACGGGTTCTGTTGGCTTGCCGTGTGGGTTCACAAACTGCCTTCGGTCTCTTCTGACTTTTAGCCTCAATATCGCTGATTTTGAGGCTCTAGAAGGGTTTGTACGGGTTAGACTTAAACCGACGCCGGGTCTTACGCCCGGCCCGGTATTGACGCGACAGCATCGTCGCGCCTACCCTCCGACAACGAAGTTAGGAAGAAGGTCATACGTGACGACTGCAACCGCTACCTGGGTTGACCGTGAGGCTACCGCAGAGGAGCTGATCCCCCTCATCGGTAAGCTGCACCGCGAGAACGGCGTGGTGCTGAGCATTCACGGCCGCAGCCTGGTCAACAAGTCCGTCATTGAGCTGCTGAAGCTGCACGATTTCGTATCCCACATTGATGGTGCGCCCCTGAACCCCGCGCACTCCCTCGAGCTTGTTCGTGCTCTGACTGAGCTGAACCTGGGCGCTTGCTCGATTAACATCGCTGCCCTGCACAAGGCACACCGCGAGGCTGGCTCCCCCGAGCTGTCCATGTGGCTGCCCGAGCAGCTGGGTTCCTCCGTGAACCACCAGGGTGACCAGCCGAAGGAGCAGGACGTTGTGCTGTACGGCTTCGGTCGTATTGGCCGCCTGCTGGCCCGCATCCTGCTGGAGCGTTCCTCCTCGCCGCTGGGTTCCGGCCTGAACCTGCGCGCCGTGGTGGTGCGTAAGAACGGTGATAAGGACCTGGTTAAGCGCGCCTCCCTGCTGGAGCGCGACTCGGTTCACGGCCCCTTCAAGGGCGTTATTGAGGTGGATGAGGAGAACAGCACCATCATCGCTAACGGTGTTCCGGTTCGCTTCATTTACTCCTCGGACCCGAACACTGTCGACTACACCGAGTACGGCATTAAGGACGCCCTGCTGGTGGACAACACCGGCCGTTGGCGCGATGTTCCGGGCCTGGAGCAGCACCTGAACCGCCCCGGTATCTCTCGTGTTCTGCTGACCGCTCCCGGCAAGGGCGACATGAAGAACATCGTGTTCGGCGTGAACGACGACGTCATCACCGATGAGGACAAGATTCTCTCCGCCGCTTCCTGCACCACCAACGCGATTACTCCGGCGCTGAAGGTTCTGGATGACGCCTACGGTGTTGAGCGCGGCCACGTTGAGACCGTTCACGCGTTCACCAACGATCAGAACCTGATTGACAACTTCCACAAGGGTGACCGCCGCGGTCGCTCCGCTGTGCTGAACATGGTCATCACCGAGACCGGTGCAGCTAAGGCTGTTTCTAAGGCTCTGCCGCAGCTGGAAGGCAAGCTGACCGGTAACGCTATCCGCGTTCCCACCCCGGACGTCTCCATGGCAATCCTGAACGTGAAGCTGACCAAGCCCGCAGGTTCCGCTGAGGAGCTGAACGAGCTGTTCCGCCGCGAGTCCATCGACGGCGAGCTGCGCCGCCAGGTGGGCTACTCGGATTCCCCTGAGGCTGTTTCCACCGACTTCGTGGGTTCCCGCACCGCAGGTGTTGTGGACTCGCTGGCTACCGTGGTGACCGATGACTCCGCAATTGTCTACGTCTGGTACGACAACGAGTTCGGTTACTCCTGCCAGGTGATTCGCGTTCTGGAGCGTATGGGCGGCTACGAAGTGCCCTCCTACCCCGCTAAGTAAGCTACCCCAGCTCATCTAGCACGCATATAACAAACCCACCGGTACATATAGCCATTTGGTTATATTGCCGGTGGGTTTGTTTATGAGGTTATATGCGCAAATAAGGGGTGTCGCACAGAAGCTCAGAAAAGCTACGCGAGCGGTGAATTACGCCTTACGGCGGTACACCACACCCTGATGCACCCGCAGCGTGAAGCTCGAGGGCACCGGGCGGTTTTCCGCATCCACCTCAGACATGCTTATGAAGGCATGCAGGCTTAAAACCCTTACGCCTGACCGAAGACCTCGTTGAGGTGGGCAGTATAGTCAGCGAGATACTGTTCGACCTGCGGATTTTTAATCACGTCATAGCAAATAAAGGTGGGCAACTGGGTAGTCCCCATGAACTCATGGGCCTTATGAAAGTGCATATAGAGGGCATCTACCCCGAGTCCCTCAAAGAAGTCGCCCTCCCGGGTAAAAGCTTCGCGAGGCGCGTTCCACGTCAGCGACAGCATATGACGCCGCCCCTGAAGAAGACCGCCCGTGCCGTATCCTTCAGTGGGGCTGACCCTGTGGCGACCATCATTAGCGTACAGGGTACCCGCACCGGCGGTAAACACCTCGTCCATATATTTTTTCACGGTCCACGGCTCGTGCATCCACCAACCGGGCATCTGCCAGATGACCGCATCCATCCACTGGAATTTTTCTACTTCCTGGTGAATATCGTACCCGTCGTCAATCACAGTTTCTCGCACATGATGACCGAGCGCCGATAACGTATCACGGGCTACTTGATGCAGGGTGTGGTTCAGACGACCCGCCGAGTGGGCGAATGCTTTACCGCCGTCAATCAAAAGAATATTCACTGTAGTTCACTCCTTAAACTCAACACCGCGAGAACGGTTGGCTATATTCCAGCCGCTTGTTTCATAGTACAGGGCTACTACGCTGTGAATCAGCCCTTAAAATTACCGCTTACGGTAAATTACGCCTTACGGCGGTACACCACACCCTGATGCGCCCGCAGCGTGAAGCTCGAAGGCACCGGGCGGTTTGCCGCATCCACCAGATGAGAGGGAACCTTCACGGTCACATCCTTCGAGCCGGTGTTCAGGGCAGCCCAACCGCGCGTAAAGGTGCGGGTCTGAACCGTTCCCTGAACCACGATGCCGCCCGCGGCATCCCCCAGATCAAAGGTGAGCTCGGGGGCGTGGGGAATCTCGTCGTAGGCGTCATGGTGGGTCGCGCTAATACCGGTGAAGTTTCCCCCACCAAAGACCCAGAAGCCGGCCAGGCCGTAGAGGAAGTTCTCGTCCGTGCCGGTCAGGGGCGACTTCCGGTCGCTCAGGGGGGTGCGCAGAATCGTCACCTTCTTCTGCGTGGAGGCACCGCGCTTCAGGCCGGTGAGGTACACCCCGAGCGACACGTCGCCACCGGAACCGCGCGCAATATCGCGGCCCTGCATCACGGCGTAGGGCGAAGCCAGGTAATCGTTCGGGCCCCAGCCAAGCCACACCTCCTCGAAACCGCCGCCGTAGGCACTGTGGCGTTCCCACTTGCCCCAGCGCAGGCGCGACTCGGCAATATTGGGCACCAGAATCTTGCCGATGCCATTTAGTTCGGCGCCGGCAGAAGCCACCAGGCGGTCCAGGCCCTCACGAATCGTGGTCATAGACGGCACGCCCTGAATGGGCAGATTCAGACCGTAGTAGTCGTTCTCCACGTCGTTATCGCCCATAACGCCGTCGAAGGGCGAGTCGCGCATCTCGCGTACCACTGAATCCACCCAGTACCAGCGGTAGCCGGGGTTCCACACCTGCATCTGATAGTGCTTGGAATAGCCCTTCCACTCGATGCGGTCGCCGTTGAGGCGATGCGCAAAGAAATCCTTACCGGAATTCGCCAGCGAGACGGCCTGCGCGAAAGACAGACCCGAGGAGTAGATGGGACCCGGCTCGTAGGAGCGGGTGGAGGACAGGCACTTGTAGGCCAGGACCACCATCTGCGGGGCGTGCTTCTTGAGGTAGCGGGCAGCCTCCAGCTCCCAGGGCTGCAGAATCGCCACGGAGTAATTCTTGACCGCAAAGTCGAGCTGCTGCTGGGTGATGGGTTTTCCGCCGTAGCGAACCCAGGCACCAAACTTTCCCGGGCCACCGAGTCGTTCGAACTTACTCGTCGCCATCGTACTCCGGGGAGAACTCGGGGTCGCGCGGAGGCATCTTACCCAGCTCGCGGTAGATCGTGTTGTAGCGGTCCATGACTAGTCGCAGCTGGAAGAAGCTGACGATACGGTCGTAGGCGTTCACGCAGTAGCGTTCGTAGATGCTGGGCTCCTCCATGAGGGTGCGCAGCGCCGCCGCGAAGCCGTGAATATCGCCGGGGATGGTCAAGATACCGCAGTTACCGATTTCGTGGCCGTCGGGGGCGACCAGCACATCGTCGATGAGCTGGGACATACCGCCCACGTCGGTGCTGACCAGCGGGATGGACGCAGCCATCGCCTCAAGCGCCACAATCGGCTGACCCTCATTGTAGCTGGGCATGAGCAGCAGGTCGAAGCGGTCGAGCATCGCACGCACGTTCACGGTGCCGTGGAAGGTGATGTACTCGCCCATGTTGAGCTCTTCGATGGTGCGCAGGCACAGCTCGTAGTACTCGGGCAGGTGGTCCTTGGGGCCGAGCACATCCAGGTGGAAGTTCACGAGGCCCTGGTCGCGCAGCACCGCGAGGGATCGAATCAGGTCGGTCAGGCCCTTAATGGGCACCACGCGGGCGATGAACACGAAGCGCCACACGTGGCCGCGCCCCTCGGCGAGGATGCGTGCACGGGCCGCCTGGCGGGCGTAGTAGGCCTCGGCAACGGACTCGATGAGCATGCCGTTGGGCAGGATGATGGCGCGGTCCTTTTCGCCCTCGTTCATCTGGTCGATGGGCGCACCGATGCCGCGCGCCTCCTCCAGTGCCTTGGGGTACAGGTAGGTGGCCATATCGGCGCTCGGGTAGCAGAAGCGACCCATCTCCAGGAACCAGACGGACCAGGCTCGCTCGTCAAGGGTGATGGGGCCCAGGCCCGGGTGCTCACGCTCCTCAGCGAGGAAAGCGTAGTCGGTGGTAATCGGCTTCGCCATGTTGCGCTCGAGCTTGGTGTTGATGGTGTCGCGAATGTACAGGTTGTGCTCGGTCAGCAGGAAGCTGGTGCCGTGGTCACGGGCCGCAGCGGCGGCGATGAGAGCCGCGTAGCCGGTGGTGTGGGCGTGGTACACGCGGGCGTGGGGCATCCGCTCGTGCAGCAGCGCGAAGAGGATGGAAACGAAGTCGCGCACCTTCCAGAAGAGCTCGCCGAAGGGAACCTCGCTGAAGAACCCGAGGTTGGCGATAACCTGCATGAACTCGCGGGTACCGAAGAGCCCAAAGAGGTTGTAGGTGCGGGTGGCGGGGTTGATGCCCTCGTCGTAGAGCTTCCAGAGGGGGTTGACGTCGCCGGCGATGAGCGCGTTGAAGCCCTGGATGAGTCGATCAGCCAGCTCTCGACGCTGCGGCATCTTCATGTGCAGGCTGTCGGGATCGCACTCGGCGGCGAAGGCGGCACGGTTGACGTCGAGGCTCAGGTAGATCACCTTAACCCACTTGACGTTCTTGAGCATGCCGTAGAGATCCTCGTGCGGCGAGTTCTTATCCCACGCGATGTGGATAATGCCGAAGGAAAGGTCGGGGTTCTCAGAGACGATATCGTGCACCACCGCGGAGACGCCACCCTTGAGGTAGGGGTAGGTGGACTCCATGATGATGGCGACATCGACATCCGGGTACTCGGGATCGGTGTAGTGCTCTCCGGGCTCCGGAAGCTGCAGGGGAGCATAGTGGTTTCGGTACATCTGTTCAGTCATTGGTTGTGTCTTTCGCGGGCCGTGCTACGTGGTGTGTTCTTGGCCGGGCCCGCAGAACGATGTCTGCGGACCCGGTGTGCGGGCAGGCGTTACCAGGCGAGTGCGCGGCGCCAGAAGAGAGAGTATTCGGGTGATTGCCAAGCCTGACGGTACACCCGGTAGCAGGCGTACGCAAGGACTGCCTCGCCCACGATGATGGGCAGGTATCCTGTCTCGTTCGGCAGGATTGCGAAGCAGATCATGAGCAGAATGAGGTGCGCCGCGGAGAGCACCTGCACGGTCTTGAACATGGTCATGTACTCAATCTGGTAGATAAGCAGGGCGACGGCCACGAAGAGGAACGCGACGACCAGACCCATCAGCGCCAGCGGGAAGGAATCCGGCATGAAGATAAACATCAGGATGCCGGTAATGATGCCGCTACCGATGTAGACGAGTAGCGAGTTGCGAATCGAACGGTCGGAGGCACGGGTGGCCTTATGAGCCTCTTCGCGAACGCGGTTGTAGGGCAGGCGCTCGAACACGGTCCACAGGTACTGAATTGCGTCGTTGACGCGATCGGCCTCTACCACGAAGAAGTAGTTGTAAGCGATCACGGCGGGAATCAGGCTCATGTAAATGGCCACGACGTTAATCTCACCGGAGGTGGCCAGGAAGAGCATGTACTTATCGGCCCAGATGATGGAGCCGGTCAGGAAGCCACGCAGAGCATCCTTTGCGACGTCCTTGAGCGGAATATGCGCAAAGCGGAAGAGGTGCACAAAGTTCTTACCCAGGCCAATCAGCAGGATAAGCGAGCCAACGAGCGGCGGCAGGAACCAGATGATGGGGAAGAAGTACAGGGCCAGGGTGTAGCCGAGCCAGGCGATGAACCAGATAACGCGGTTCTTCGCGAGGTTGGGGATGACCAGCAGCTGCGCGAAGGCAATGTTGAGCACGCCGAGTACGAAGAAGGCACCGACGGCAGTCGCGTTCCACTTCAGTACGAGGGCAACCGGAATTGCGAAAAGCAACACCAGCGGCATGGTCACGAAGAAGAGGTAAATCCAGTTGCGGCTGAACGCGGCCAGGTCGGTAATGTCCTGGAACTGGGGTTCGTTCAGACGCTCGCGGGTAGCCTTCGCCTCGGCACGCTTGAGCTGATTCTCGAGCGTCTCAGCCTGGATGCGCAGGGTTTCGCGGGCATCCGCAATCTTCTTATGCTCCATCTGAATGGCTCGATAGAGCGGCAGGCAGGCGGCCTGGCTAAGCCAGGGCACGGTGATGGATGCAGCCAGAATCACCTGAATCAGGGGCACGCCACCCAAGTTGTACCTGTTGATGGTGGGCGTGACGATGGGGAAGACAGTGGTCAGCAGCGCGACCGGGGAAACGTATAGCAGAAAGTTAATGAGGAGGCGCCACGCGCTAGCGCGCTGTTCCTCGCTACCGTGGTTGGTGGACAACGTTGAAGACTTTCAGTCGAAATAGAGAGTATGCGGGCCCGGCCCGCAAACGGGCCGGAGATTAACGTTGAGTGAGTGATGGTGTCGTGCGTTATGTCGTACAGAGATGGCACCCCTCGCGGCGGCCAGGTGGGCCATCGGATTCGTACCGTCAATGCATGCCGGATCAGCCTCATCCACCCGAGGGGGTTATTTGGCCGGGCAAGCATCCAAGACATCGCGTGTGGAGCCCCTCCCCTACGCCTAATTTAGCGCGGAGCTTGCGCACGCAACGATGCCGCCGTCATCAATATACTGTACGCGTCAAGCAAAATGTTGAACTTTTATTCAACCCTAACTTGAATTTTAGGCGATTTGGAACACATTTTGCTCTCATGTTTATATGCCGTTAGGTGCATATGCAAGGCATCCCGGCCCCTCCAGCAGGAGGAAGCCGGGATGCTCAATGTACGGTTACCGTACCGCATTCACCGCTGTGCGACGGTACGGCGCGGCTACCGCCTCGCGTTTAGGATGCGCTAGCGAGGGTGCGCAGGGCCACGGAGACCACAGCCAGTCGCGGGTGACCGGTTGCATCCGGAGCTGCCTCAGCAATCTCGTCGAGGATGCGGTCGATGTTACCCACGCGGGTCGGGTGCTCCTCAATCCAGCTGGCCAGAGCCTGCTGTGCACCGTCCACGGTGGAGAAGTCACCCTTCGCGCCCTCAGCCACGGACAGTGCCAGCTCTGCGGCGGTCTCGTAGAGGCCACCGCGCATTGCCTGGCGTGCCAGAATCTCCCAGCGGTCGCTACGGGGCAGCTCGGTGATAAGGCCGAGCAGCTCGTCCACCTTGAAGCGGTCGTAGGTGGCAAAGTAGACCGGTGCCAGCGAGGTTGCCTCGAAGTCGTGATCGGCGGCCGAACGAATCACGTCCAGCAGGGCGTAGCCCTCGAAGCCGCGAATCCAGATGATGATGAGGTCCTCGGGCAGGCCCCATGCCTCGCCCGCGTCGCGCTTTGCACGGACGCGAGCGCGAGAGATGCCGGAGAGGTACTCGGGCAGGTTGCGACGCATCTCGACGACGGAACCGAAGTTCTCGAGCAGCTCGGAGATGGTTGCGCCGGCAACCACGCCACGCTCGGTGATGAACCAACGGACCGCACGATCCAGAACGCGCTGGTTGTCGCGCAGCACGGTGAACCATGCGTCCAGCGGGGTCTTCGGGGACAGCTCGCTGTGCAGCTTAGCGGCGGTGCCGAGCTCGAAGAGCTCGCGGGCCACGATGAAGGCGCGGGCGACGGAGTCGATACCGACGTTGAACTCCTCCATGATGCGGTACGCGAAGGTGATGCCACCAATGTTGACCAGCTCGTTGGCCACGCGGGTGCAGATGATTTCCTTACGCAGCGGGTGCGAGTCCAGGTACTGACCGAAGCGCTCGACGAGTGCTGCCGGGAAGTAGCTGCGCAGCACGCCCTCCAGGTAGGGGTCGTCCGCGAAGTCGGTCTGCTCCAGGGCGTGGGTGAGGTAAATCTTCACGTACGCAGCCAGGACAGCCAGCTCGGGGCGGGTCAGGCGGTCACCGGTGGTCTCCAGGCGCTCGTCCAGCTCCTCGTCGGTGGGCAGGAACTCGACGGCGCGGTTCAGGCCGGCGTGCTCCTCCAGGTCGTGCATAAGGCGCTTGTACAGGTTGGTGCCCAGGAAGGAACCGTGGAACTCGCCCTGCAGCAGTACGTTCTGGTTGACGTTGGTCTCGAGGACCTTGCCGCCAACCTCGTCCTGCAGGGACTCGATGAAGGAGGCGCGCTCCTCGCTGGAGAGCTCACCGCGAGCCACGAGGCGGTCCACCAGAATCTTGATGTTGACCTCGCGGTCACTGGTCTCCACACCTGCAGAGTTGTCGATAGCGTCGGTGTTGAGGATGACGCCGTTACGTGCGGCCTCGATGCGGCCCAGCTGGGTGAAGCCGAGGTTACCGCCCTCGCCCACAATCTTGGCGCGCAGATCCTTGCCGTTGACGCGCAGGGCGTCGTTAGCCTTATCGCCAACCTGTGCGTTGGTCTCGGTGGAGGCCTTCACGTAGGTACCGATACCGCCGTTGTAAATCAGGTCGACCGGTGCCTTGAGGATGGCGGAAATCAGCTCGGTCGGTGCGAGCTCGGTGACGGACTCGTCCAGGTCCAGAACCTCGCGCACCTCGGGGGTGATTTCGATGGACTTCAGGCCGCGGGAGTACACGCCACCACCGGCGGAAATCAGCTCGCGGTTGTAATCCTGCCAGGAGGAACGGGGCAGGTTGTACAGGCGCTGACGCTCCTCGAAGGAGACGGCTGCGTCCGGGTTCGGGTCCAGGAAGATGTCGCGGTGGTCGAACGCTGCGACCAGGCGGGTTGCCTTGGAACGGAGCAGACCGTTACCGAACACGTCACCGGACATGTCGCCGATACCGACGGCGGTGAACTCTTCGGTCTGAGCGTCGTGGCCGAGCTCGGCGAAGTGACGCTTGACGGACTCCCAGGCACCGCGTGCGGTGATGCCCATTGCCTTGTGGTCGTAACCGACGGAGCCGCCGGATGCGAAGGCGTCGCCCAGCCAGAAGCCGCGCTCGAGGCTGATAGCGTTCGCGGTGTCGGAGAATGCGGCGGTACCCTTGTCCGCTGCGACCACCAGGTAGTAGTCGTTCTCGTCGCGTGCGATGACGCCCTCGGGGCGAACGACGGTCTCGGAGCCGTCGGTGCCAACCTCAAGGTTATCGGTGACATCCAGCAGGGAGCGGATGAAGACCTTGTAGGACTCGCGGCCCTCGGTGATCCAGGCGTCGCGATCCACAGCGGGGTCGGGCAGCTGCTTGGGGTAGAAACCGCCCTTTGCGCCGGTGGGGATGATGACAGCGTTCTTCACCATCTGAGCCTTGACCAGGCCCAGAACCTCGGTGCGGAAGTCGTCGCGGCGGTCGGACCAGCGCAGACCGCCTCGTGCGACGTCGCCGAAGCGCAGGTGGACACCCTCGACGCGCGGGGAGTAGACGAAAATCTCGAACTTGGGGCGGGGCAGGGGTGCGAAGTCAATCTGCTGCGGTGCAACCTTGATGGCGAATGCCTCGCGGCCCAGGTAGGCGTTGGTGCGCAGGATGGCGCGAATAACCTTGCTCAGGGAGCGCAGGTAGCGGTCGGCGTCCAGGGTGGGAATCTTGTTCAGTTCCTCAACCAGGGCCACCTCAATCTCTTCGCGGCGTGCGTTGCGCTGCTCGTCGTTCAGGCCGTTGTTCGGGTCGAAGCTGACGTTGAAGAACTCCACCAGGTGCTTGGTGATGCCGGGGTTGGCGAGCAGGGTGTTCGACATGAACGAGGGGGTGTAGCCCAGGCCCAGCTGAATCAGGTAGTGGTTCAGGGCGCGGAACAGGCGTACATCCTGCCAGGTGAGGCCCTCGGAGAGAATCAGGCGGTCCAGAGTATCGGACTCGCGCTCACCGAGCAGGTAGGCGTTCAGGGCATCCTCGTAGAGGGATGCGACGGCGTTGGGGTCCACGCCCTCGGGGAACTCGACCCCGAAGTCGTAGAGGTAGCCGTACTCTTCGCCGTCCTCAGGCTTGAACTCGTAGGGCTTCTGATCCACAACGACCAGGCCCATGTTCTGCATCACCGGCAGGAGCTCGGTGAGAGTGTGAGGTGCGGACAGGTAGGTCTTCAGTCGGGTAGTGTTGGCTTCGCCGGCTTCAACCTTGATTGCGGCGGGCTTCTTGCCCGAGAGAGATTCAAGAATCACGATATCCTCGATTGCTTGTTCTACTGTGTAATCGGCTCGGTAAGCTGCGCTGCTTGCGTCGGCCCAGGCTGACGCGAGTCGGCGGCCTTCCGCACCGGGTTTCCATGCCTCAATGGCAGCTGCGGTGGATTCCACCCAGGAGCGAGTGACCCGCTGCATCTGCTTTTCGAGAGCTTGATAATCCGTGGTCGGCACATCATTGGGGTTGGTGAGCCGAATACGGAAGAATAGGCGGGCCAGCGACGAGGAGGACAGGTACACCTCGTAGTCGATGGCACTCAAATCAAATTCCTGTCGGAACACCCGCTCGATGCGGTACCGCACGTCAGTGTTGTAGTGATCGCGGGGCAGGTACACCACGGCGGTAATGAACCGATTAAATCGATCCGCGCGCAGGAAGAGACGGGTCTTGCGGCGCTCCTCCAGGCCCATGATGCCGCTGAACGTCTCGGTCAGCTCGTTGACCGAGGCCTGCAGCAGCTCCAGGCGCGGGTAATCTTCCAGCGCCCCGAGCAGGGCCTTATCAGAGTAGGAACCGGGGTGGTAACCCAGGCGGCGGCGCACCATGGCGATTCGCTCACGCACCAGGGGAGTCTCAATAGCGGGTAGCGAGTAGGCCTGCCGGGTAAACAGGCCCAGAATCACGTACTCACCGATAACGCGGCCGCTCATATCGAAGCGGCGCACACCAATGTAGTCCAGGTAGTCGTTGCGGGCCACCGTGGAACGGGAGTTAGCCTTCGTGATGTACACGGGGCGGGGGAAGAGAGCTCGGTCCAGGGTGTCGCCGGAAAGCGGGATGCGGCTCTTGCCCTCGGTCGAACGCAGGATGCCGAGCGCCGAACCGGGGCGGTCCACCAGGGCGATAGCGCCGGAGGTGCCGTCAAGCACGCGCTCCTTAACGCCCATGAACACGAAGTTGCCTCGGGTGAGCCAGCGCAAGAAGTCCTGCGCAACCTCCACGCGGGAGGCGGGCTCCACACCGCGCGGGTTGGCGGCGTAGGATTCCTCGCCGTGGCCGAGAGTGGCGCCGCGCAACTCGTACATGGCCTGGGAGATATCAAAGACCGCGGTGACCATGCCCTCCAGGTCGGTGTAGCAGGCGCGCACATCGGCGAGCACGCGACGCACATCGTGCTCCAGCAGGCGCAGGTCGTCTTCGTTCAGGCAGCGGGTCAGGCGAATCGCAATCCAGGATTCAATGGTGACCGTGGACCCCTCGGGAGCGCCCTCGGAAAGCTGCAGGGAGGGCATACCGACGGCGGCGGTGTCGCCGCTGGCCAGGTTGGCTCGGGTGCCGGTGCCGCGCAGGCTGATGAGCTCACCATCCATATTGCGTTCGGCAAGGAAGATGGGGTGGAAAATCGCGAGGAATCCGCCGAAATGCGCCGAAAGATAGGCGGTCAGGGAGCTTACGATATGGGGCATGTCGTCCGTGGCGACGTACAGCGTGGTGTTGTAGTCATCATTGCGCGCGGCAACGACGGGCGTCTTGGGGACGCGGATTTCGGCTAGCGCACGATGGGTGCGAGCCAAATCCTCTAATTCTGCCGGGGTGAATTCTTCACGCTCATCGTCAGGACTGTTCAGAAAATACTGCTCGATCCATGCATCGGCGCCAGCGAAGCGTGCCATAGCCTTGTCAGTCGTTGACAATCTATCCTCCGAAGGTAGGTATCACTTCACTGTGACGGTGTCTGTGCAACTCCACGCGGGTCGCGCGGACGGCACCACCCAAATGGGTTATATCCAGCTTATACCCTTACGGTGAAGATGTCAGATATATTCGCCATATTCGCTCGACGGGCCCAAAATCTTATCGAAAAATACTCGCTCCGCACCTCTGCCCCCTCGCCCGACGGCTCGACGGGGCGGCTCGACGGGGTTACCCGTGAAATTGTCCGGCCCCCGGTTCCCCTCCCCCGGCGCCGACTCGTAGAGTGAAACCATGAGTTTACGTACTGAATCTTTCCTGGTGGGCCTCATCGGCGATGGCATCACCTCTTCCCTCACCCCGCCCATGCACGAGGCCGAGGCCGACGCGCACGGGGTGCGCTACCTGTACCGCCCCGTCGACCTGGACGCTCTGAACCTGGACGGCGCATCCGCACCGGCGCTTCTGGATGCGGCGGCACTGCTCGGCTTTAACGCTTTCAACATCACGCACCCGTGCAAGCAGTCCATCATGGAGCACCTGCACGAACTTTCGGATGCGGCGCGTGCCTTGGGCGCGGTCAATTGCGTGGTGATTCACGAGGACGGTACGTTCTACGGGGACAACACGGACTATTCGGGATTCATTGCGGGATTGAAGCGCGGCCTACCGCAGGTGGCGGAGGATCCGGCGCGCCTGGAGCACGTGGTGCAGCTGGGTGCCGGCGGTGCCGGTAGCGCCACGGCGTACGCCCTGTGCCGCCTGGGGGTGCGCCGCCTGAGTCTCTTTGAGCGTGACGCGGCGAAGGCGCAGGGGCTTGCGGAGCAGCTCGGTGGGCTCTTCCCGCAGACTCAAATCGAGGTGCTGACCGACGATACGCTCCTCATTGAGGCTCTGCTGGAGGCTCAGGGTCTGGTGAACGCGACCCCGGTGGGCATGCACGTGCATCCGGGCATGCCGCTGAGCGAGTCGGTGCAGGCTGCCGGGGTGTTGCGCGAAGGCCTGTGGGTCGCGGACGTCATCTACCTGCCGCAACAGACGCAGCTGGTGCGCGCGGCGCGTGCCGCCGGATGCGAGGTGCTGACGGGTGGCTACATGGCGGTGGGCCAGGCGGTGGATGCATTCCGCCTCTTCACCGGGCTGGAGCCGAACGCTGAGCGTATGGCGGCACATTTTGAGGCGCTGATTGCAGCCCAGCAGGGGGTAACTAACGCCTGAAACGCCAGAGTATAGAATACGGGTGGGGCTGGATAGTTAGCTATCCAACCCCACCCGTATTTATTCTACATACAGAATATATTGCGTGGGCTATGCATCCAGCTCGGCCAGGGACTTCTTGTAACCCTCGCGAGCGGTGAGTGCACCCAGCGCCACGAGCACGCACATGGTGACCGTGAACGCGGCGGGCAGCACCGCGTTATGCAGGTCGGCACCGGCGAGGCTCGTCGCCACAGCGGGGGCAACGCCTCCAGAAATTGCGAAGCCAATCTGGGTGCCAAGTGCCAGGCCGGTCACGCGCACGCGGGTCGGGAACATCTCCGCGTAGAAGGCGGGCCACACGCCGTTCGCCATGGAGTAGAGCGCGCCGTGCATGAGCACGCCGTAGACAAAGATGCCCACCCAGTTACCCTCGGTAATCGCGCCGAGGTACGGGAACATCACCAGGGACGAAGCAACCGCACCGGTAATGAACACGGGCTTACGACCGATCCGGTCGGCAAGCATGGCGGCGAGCGGAATCGCAACCAGACCGAGGGTGTTGGAGGCGACCGGCACCAGCAGCATGGTACTGCGGTCGAGGCCGTAACCCTTGGTGGCGAAGGACAGCGCGAAAGTCGTGAAGACCATGTTCACGGTGTTAACCATGGCGCACACAGCAATGGTGAGCACGGCACGCTTGTGGTGCTTGAAGACCAGCACGAGCGGGGGCTCGGTGAGCTTCTCGCGCTGCAGGTAGGCGGGCGGCTCGGAGAGGGTGCGGCGAATCAGCCAGGCGGTAATCACCACGAATGCGGAGAGCCAGAAGGGTACGCGCCAGCCCCAGGTGAGCAGGTGCTCATCCGGCAGGGCCGCGAAGGGGATGAACACGGCGGTCGCCAGCAGAGATCCGAACTGGGTGCCCTGCAGGGTCCAGCTGGTGGTGAAGGCGCGCTGGTGCTCGTGGGCGTGCTCCAAAGAAATGGAGATGGAGCTTGCCTGCTCGCCGGCGGCGGAAAGGCCCTGAAGCATACGGCAGGCCACCAGCAGGATGGGTGCAAGAATACCCGCCTGGCTATAGGTCGGCAGGCAGCCGATGGCAAAGGTCGCGCTACCCATCAGGAAGAGCGTGAGCATCAGGACGAATCGGCGGCCGTAACGGTCACCGAGGGGGCCGACGATCATAGCGCCGAAGGGACGCACGACGTAGGCAACACCCACAACGACCATGGACTTGAGGATGCCGATGGCGGCGGTGTCCTCGGAGAAAAAGATGCGGTTGAGCACAATTGCGGCGGCGGTGCCGTAGACGGCGAAGTCGTAGTATTCGAGGGCGGAGCCTATCCAGCTGGCGAGGGCAGCTCGTCGTGGTGATCGGGCGGGCGCGTCGGTGCGTCGGCTCATGCGCGGCTCCTTCGGTGGTACACCTGGCGGGTGGTGCGGGGTGGGCAACCCCTCGGTCATTAATGTGCCCTTCCAGTCTAGGAAGCACCCCATGCGTTTTCCATAGGGTTACCTAAGTTCCCAGAGTGTGAAGCTGGAATAGGGGTCAGATGCTCCTAGCCCCCGTATGATGTATCTATATGTAATTCCGTCATCAATGCTCCAAAGGGGTACCATGTCATCACCGCGCACCAGCATCATCATGCCGGTCTACAACACGGCTGATAGCGTCGTCGCCGCAATTGAATCCGTTCTGGCGCAGACCGACCCCGACTTTGAGCTGCTGGTGGTGATTGACGGCTCCCCGGATCGCTCCTCCCGGGTAATTCGCGAGTTCCTGGAGGGCAACCCCGATCCCCGCATCCGCCTGTTCGACAACGAACGGAACGCCGGCGTTTCCGCGGCACGTAACCAGGGCCTGGATGAGGCTCGCGGCGAGTGGATTGCCTTCATCGACTCCGACGACACGTACCGTCCCGAGTTCCTGGAACGCCTGCACGCTGCGGCGGCGCGTACCGGCGCGGATGTGGCAACCTGCGGTCACACCATCCACCGGGCGGATGGCTCCACCCTGGACCGCCCGCAGAACTCCCCCGGCACCTACACGGGCCGCGATATTGCGATTAACTACCTGCAGGACCGCTTCACGGGTTTCACGCCCGATAAGATTTTCCGCGCCTCGCTCTTCTCGTCGGTGCGCTTCGCGACCGATATTCACCGCGCGGAGGACGCCCTCGCCGTCTTCCAGTGCCTCATGCAGGCCAAGACTCTCGAGGTGATTCCGGATTGCCTCTACGTGTACTACATGGGTGCCGAAGGCCTGACCTGGGGCCGCGTCACCCCTGTGGAGGAAAGTATTCGCCACACCCGCTACATGCGCCAGGCCGGTGCCGAGCTGCTCTCCACGAAGGAAGGACGCCGCGCCCTCAACACATCCTCGGCCGTCACCTACCTCAACAACGCCCAGCAGGCGCTCATGAGCGATAGCGCCGACTCCGCCGCGGTAATTCGTGAATGTCGCCGTCAGATTAGGTGGGAATGGGTCGGCCAGGCCCTACTTTCGAGCCCCGTGATGGGTGCGGCGAGCCTGCTGTTGAAGCTCTCCCCCGCCCTGTACCGCACCCTGTACGGCGTGTACGTTCGACGCGCCTACGGCATGTAAGTCCTCCGCACTCCCTCAAGGTTTTATGCACATGTCTTCCACCCCTCGCACGAGCATTATCATGCCGGTCTACAACACCGCCTCCACCGTCATTGCGGCGATTGAGTCGGTGCTGGCGCAGACCGACCCCGACTTTGAGCTGCTGGTCATGATTGACGGCTCCCCGGACGATTCGGCGCAGCTGATTGCAGACTACCTGCAGCGGAACCCGGACGAACGCGTGCGCGTGTTCGACAACCCCGAGAACCGGGGCCCCTCCGCGGTGCGCAATCAGGGCCTGGATGCGGCGCGCGGCGCATGGGTGGCGTTCCTCGACTCCGACGACACGCTCTACCCCACCTTCCTGGAGCGGCTGCACCACCACGCGGAGCGCACGGGCGCGCAGGTGGTCAATTGCGCCCACACCATGGTGGCAACCGACGGCACGACCACGCAGCGCCTGAAGGGTGCCCCCGGCACCCTGACCGGGCAGCAGGCGGCCTTCGCTCTACTCAAGGACGAGCTGTCCCCCTACCCGTGGGATAAGCTCATCGAGCGTTCCCTACTGGAAGGCGTCTACTTCCCGGAGGATATTCGCCGCGCCGAGGATGAGTGCGTCATCCTCGACTGCTACCTGCGAGCGCAGAGCGTGACCGTCATCGACGAGCCGCTCTACGCCTACGCGGTGAACGCCGGAAGCCTGACCTGGAGCCGCATCACTCCCCTGGCCGAGACCCGCCGCCTGCTCGACTACTTCGCGAAATCCCTGCAGCGCACGAGCACGTACCACCTGCCCGAAGGTCAGGAGGCGCTGACCGTCGCCCGGGTTCTTGCGTACCTGAATAACGCCCAGCAGGCGCTCATCGTGGGCGGTGAGGATGCTCCGGCAACCCTCGCCGGGTGCCGTCGCGGTTTCTCGGTGCGCGATGCGCTACTCGTCCTCCGCCGACGCCCGGTCTTCGGTGCCGCCGGCCTGCTCCTGAAGACCAGCACGGCCCTGTACCGGGTTCTCTACGGCGCGTACGTCAAGCGGGTCTACAACATTTAGGTTTCACGCCCCGACTCCGGGGTTCTCTCTCATCACACTCACCCAGATTGGAGCAAATCTATGTCCTCTCTGCCTGCATCGGCGCAGGTGGCGTCCTCTCCCTCCGAGGATGCCCAGCCCGACGGCCGACCGGCTCGCGGGTCCGCCGCGCACCGCCCCAAGCCCGGGCGAAAGGTGTACCTGGACTGCATTAACGTCCTCGCCATCATCGGCGTCGTCGCCCTGCACAACCGGTTCAACTACCGGGTGGATTACGATTCGCCGGGCTGGGTCCTCGAGAATATCCTCTCGGGTACCGCGGTTGCCGCCGTCCCCCTCTTTTTCATGGCCTCCGGCATCACCCTCCTCAACTTCACCGAGCGGGAGAGCGTCGGCACCTTTTACAAGAAGCGCTTCACGAAAATCCTGGTTCCCCTGCTGATTTGGGGGCAGATTTACCTCTTCGCGCGTAGCTGGTTCACCCATACTCCCCTGCCAAAGGGTGAGGAGATTCTGGCTGTACTGCTGGCACCGAGCACCGTGGGCGTGACCCTCTGGTACCTGGAGGCGCTCATCGGCGTGTACCTGGTGCTCCCCATCTTCTCCTACGCCCTGCGTGGTGCCGGCGAGAAGAAGGTGCGCCTGGCGTGGCTCATGGCCGTGCTGGGGCTTTTCATGCCCATCGCGACCACCACGGTGCATAAGATTAACCCGCACATTATGCCTGAGTTCACCGCCCCTATCGTGGGGTACGTGGGCTTCTGCTTCCTGGGTTATGCGCTGGCGAATACGAGCTTTAGCCTGCCGTGGCGCCTCGTCATCTACGTGCTGGGTGTTGCCGGTTCCCTGACGCACATCCTGTACGGCCCCTACCTGACCCTGAACCACCACGGCCTTGAGAGTCTGGCGATGTCGTATCTGTCCATCCCGACGATTTTCTGGGCCTCGGCGGTCTTCGTGTTCTTCAAGTCTCTGCCACTGAATCGTCTGCCGCAGGCGGCTCAGACGGGTCTGCGTAAGCTGTCGGCGCTGACCTTCGGCGTGTACCTGATTCATCTGCTGATTATTCAGGGCCTCGCAGCCTACGGCTGGCCGCTGGTGGATTACCGGCTGGAGGCTCCCTACGCTCTGATGGTGTGGGCTTCCTCGCTGATTCTGGTGTGGCTGCTGCGGTGGATTCCGCCGGTCCGCAAGTGGCTGGTGCCCTAGCCGGCTATCCGCTCCGCAACGAAAACGGGAGGGGCGCGTACGTGACGTACGTGCCCCTCCCATAAGTTTTAAAGCTACTCGGCGCGAGTTTCCTCCGCGCGGGAGGCCATGGACACACCCACCATGTGCACCACGAAACCGCAGACCGGGCCGACCGCCAAAGCCACCACGGCGCGCGGCACCAGCGGTGCGGGCAGCAGGAACGCCAGGCCCAGGGTTACCACCGCGGCAACCACCCAGCCAGCCAGGTAGATGCGGTGCTGGTTCACCGCAAGCGCCATATTGCCCGAGAGGGTCATGAGCGCCAGCAGCGCGGAGGCAAACACCAGCGCACCCAGGGAGAGGCCGGAGGCGGCCGCCTCGTACGCGGACTCGGTTCCTGCGGCAGGCGGGTAAATCAGGCGGAAGAGCAGCGGACCCACCAGGTAGGCCGCCAACGCGCCCACAGCACCCACCGCCACCACCGCGGCGGCGGGCTTAATGAACGCCGCCACGGGGCGGTGACGCTGCTTCAAGAAGGCAGAAACCGCCACGCCCTGAAAGGCCTGCAGGGGAATCATAATCGGCGAGCGCGTAATGGAAATCGCCAGAATCAGGGTGCCCAGCACGACCGGTTCGCTCTCCGCGGCGCCACTGGCCTTCAGTACGTTCGGGAAGCCCATCATCAGCATCGCTGCGGCGGCAGAGGACAGGAACGACCAGAGGATATTGACCGTCAAACGGCCCGCGGGCACATCCGCGCGGGCAACCCACAGGCGGCGGCCCGAGAACGTCACGAGCGCCAGGATGAGCCACAGACCCATCGGAATGACCGTTGCCACTTCAAGACCCGCCAGGGAAGGAATGAGTAGGGCCACCGCAAGCATGAGGAGGAGGCGCCCGGCAGATTCCAGGCCACCGACCGTCGCGAAAAGGTACCAGCGGTCCTCACCGGCGGCCACACCGCTGATGGTCGCCTGCAGGGCGTAGAGGAACACGCCCACGGCCATGACGGTCACGCCCACCGCCGCCGAATGTGGAATCTGCTGACCCGCCCACAGCGGAGAACTCACCAGAACCAGCGCACCGGCGACAGCGCCGAGCGCGGCCGCAACCGTCACCACGCGGGCACCCTGCGGTGCGGGCGTCCCGTCGGATGCGGGGTGGGCGGATGCTACCCCGTCAGCTAAAGCCCTGTCAGCTACAGCACGGGTGCGCGCCGTACCCACCGCGCGGGTAATCTCCGGCTGAAGGCCGGTAATAATACCCGTCACCGTGAAAAGCGCCGACCAGAAGAGCAGGAACTCCGTCAGCTCCGACCCGGTCAGGGCGCGCTGAGCAATCATGGTTACAATCAGCGTGGACGCCGCCGCCAGCACCGACGATCCCAGCAGCGCCAGGGACTGGTAGCGGTTGACCGTGCCCGAAGGCTGGGCTTCCGCAGTGTCCTGGGTTTCCGCAGTGTCCCGGGCATCCGCGGATTCTTGAGGCTGAGTCTCTCGAGAGTTCCGCTCCCGTGCCTCGCCTGCATCAGGATTCTGTACCGGCTCGCTCACCGCGTCCTCCTCGCTCCTAGCTGTCACTCAACCAATCATTCCATACGCAGATGCGCCGCACATCCACCGTAGGATGTACGACGCATCGCACACGTATAGGGTTTACTTCACCACGTGCTCGGCAAGGTTCTTCACGCCCTGCCACTTCTTCGCCAGGGCCGCCTTCGGCAGCAGGGTCAGCGCGTGAGCGCGCGAGGAGAAGCGAATACGAGCCACGCGGGCGGCCTTCTTCCAGCCCAGGGCGCTCATCTCTTCGACCATGGTGTTGTAGTAGCGGCGCTCCTCCTCAAAGCGGGTGCCCTCCAGGGCACGCCAGGACGAGTCGGAACCACCGTGACGACGGTACATGAACGCGACCTGCGGGTCGTAGTACAGGGAGCCGCCGCGCATCGTGATGTCCAGAATCAGCGCCATGTCCTGGATGACGTTCAGGCCCTCACGGAAGCCGGTGCCCACGATGGCGTCCGCACGCCAGCCCAGGGACGGGAAGTAGAACCACGCGCCGCGCAGCAGCGAGACGGCCAGCTCTTCGCCCTTCAGCACGGCCTCACCCTTGGGGCGGTAGAACGCCTTAGTCTGCTCCACCAGGGTGTTCGACAGGCCGTTGTGCTCGTCGATGACGACCACGCCGGGCTGGAAGATGGACGCCTCAGGGTGCTTAGCCGCCGCATCCACGAGCCACTGCACGTAGTTGGGGAGCATGACGTCGTCGGCACCCATGACGGTGACCAGTTCGTTCTCCACGAAGGTCAGGCACTTGCGGTAGTTTGCGTTCGCACCCAGGTTGGTTTCGTTGCGCATGTAGGTGATGCGCTCGTCCTTCAGGGACTCGAACCAGCCGGGAATCGAGTCGTCCGGGTAGCCGTCATCCACCACGATCAGGCGCCAGTCCGGGTTGGTCTGACCGACCACGGACAGCACGGCCTGCTTCATCATGGCAACGTCGCCGTAGTACGGGAACAAAATATCAACGGTCATGGGGTATTACTCCAACTCACAAAGGGGTGAAAAGTCTCGACGGTAAAGCTTTAAGAGTCCTGCTGGTCGCGCTTCCTCGCACCGGAGGCGCCCTCCGGCTGCTCCTGAAGCGCCTTTAGGATGGCGACTTCCTCGGCCAGGATGCGGGTCTTCTCCGACAGGCGTGACAGCTCCAGGGTCAGGTGAATACTCACGCCCATCAGCAACAGAATCGACAGGAGGAACAGCAGATTCACCGGCAGGGCCACGCCCACGAAGTCCGCCACACCGTTGAGGAGATTCGGGAAGGCGCCCAGCACGATGATGATGGCACCGATAATCAGCCACAGAGCGGCGTACCGTTCCTTCATGCGCTGATGACGCACCTGAACCACCACGAAGGTGCAGACCAGGATGGCAAGAATCAAGAAGAAAACACTGGCACTCACGGCTACTTCTCCTCCCGGCGGCGGCTCACCGAAATGCCGTAGGAGAACAGCGAGCGAACCAGATAGACAGCAGACTTCAGCGGACCGGAGGAGGGCGTACCCCCCTGACGTTCACGCATGTGCACCGGCACCTGACGCACCCGCAGGCCATTGCTAATCGCCATGGCGGTGATATCGATCGTATCGCCCAGGTATTCGGCGGGCAGGTTACGGCAGTAAAAGTCGATACCGCGACGGTTAGCGATCTTAAAGCCGCTCGTCACGTCCGTGAACGGGGTACCCGCCGAGCGGGTGAACAGGAAAGACAGCAGGCTCATCGCCCACTTGCGCGGGCCGGACACCTCGTAGTCATCAGAGCCCTCGGCGAAGCGGGACCCAATCACAATATCGTAATCCTGCACCGCATCAATCAGCGAGGGGATGCTCTCGGGGTGGTGCTGGCCGTCCGAGTCCACCTGCATGGCGTAGTCGTAGCCCGTGCGCTGCGCGTACTTATAGCCGGTGCGCATAGCGGCACCCACACCCATGTTGTAGGGCAGGTCAATCACAAAAGCGCCCGCCTCACGAGCCACAGCGGAGGTGTTGTCGGTGGAGCCGTCATTGACCACCACCAGGTCCACGTAGGGCACCGTCTCCTGCAGCTCGGCGATGGTGCCGGGCAGTGCTTCTTCCTCGTTCCAGGCGGGCATAATCACCAGCGTGCGAGGGGTATGAGGCGATGTGGGAGATCCCATAGGGCTGCTACCCCTCCTAACGAATGTGTCATACCGTGCGTGCGAAAGCCGGCATGTCCAGTGGACATACCGGCTTTCATCATATCAGTGCTTCAGCGGCATTAGGATTCGTCACAGAATCAAGACCGCGATGCGGCCCCTCCCCGGGCGCATACATCCCGGGCGGAGTTGCTGCCTGCGTCTAGTTGTCGCAGGCGCTAATACGGTACAGAGTCATCGGGCCGGAGGAGTACACCGGGGTCAGAACATCCGTATCGATAGCGGCCACCAAGCCGTCGTAGTTCTTCTGCTCGCTGGGGCCGAAGTTGCCCTGGTTTTCCAGGTGCACGTACCAGTGGGCCTTGTACTCGTTCACCTCGCGGCAGACCTCCGGGTTCGTGCGGGCATCCTTCAAATCGTTGATGATTGCCGCATACTTCGGAGAAATCTTGAACTCGAAGTGGTAGCTGGTCAGGTGGCGGTCGGCCAGCGCGTAAATGTAGGCGCTACCGTCCCAGGGGTTGTTCACGATGGTGTCGCCCTTGGGCACAATCTTCGGGATCTCGTTAATGACGTTCATCTCGTCCTGGTTCAAGACCTCGGAGGTCGGGGTCACCTGGTACCGCTGAGCGACCACCAGGGTCGCGTCGTGCATCGCGGGGGTTCGCGAGGACAGGCCGGCGACCACCAGCACCAGCACCGCGGTGACACCCATGCCGGCCGTCGCCACGTTCAGGCGTGCCGTGCGCGGAACGCGACGAACCACCCAGGAGAGCGCACCCTCCAGGGCGCCGCCCAGGCCGATACCGGCCAGAAGCACCGAGGGGAACACCACCAGGGCCGCCAGGCGGAAGTGGTCCGTGTACCAGGGGCCCACCATCAGCAGGCGGAAGTCACCGCGCGGCACCGAAGCCGCGATAATCCACATGTAGCCGACGAGCATCCAGCTGCCAATCAGCCACAGGTTGCGGCGCTTGTACAGCAGGTACCCCACGCCCCACAGGGCCAGGAAACCCATCAGGTAGGCGGGAGCGAAATTACCGCCCAGCGGGTTCGCGTTCTCCAGGCCCAGGAACAGGAACTGGTAGACCGCCTCGCCCTCGCTCATGACGGCGGTCCACAGGTCGCTGGCGTCCTCGCTCGGGCGCAGCACGGACCAGGCAGTCACGCATCCGGCAATCAGCGCAACCAGAACGCCGGTACCCACCAGACGCTCACGCACGGAGGCGTCGTGGACGCGCCACATCTGAACCACACCGCCGAGGAGCATGGGCACGGCGAATACCGCCGCAGAAACCACCGCGTTCGGGTGCACCAGGGCCAGGCCGCCCAGGCCCACCAGAATCGTCAGGGACAGGGAGAGAACGACGGAGTACTCGCGATGCACCATGACCTGAATCATGTGCGATAGCAGCGCCACAAAGGCGGGGAGCAGGGCATAGCCCAAAAGGTTCGGGAAGAGCACACCCCAGAACAGCAGCAGACCGGGGAAAGCAAAGAAACCGCAGGTCAACGCCGGAATAGCGAGCGCCTGCAGGCGACGTAGATGCGGGATGCTCAGGCACATCGCAACCAGGGAGCAGGGCCAGATGACGCCCGCCACCAGTAGCACCATGACGATGGTTGCGGTCGCGATGCTCGTGCCGGTCGTGTTGTAAATCAGGTACACGAAATCATGCCAACCGGCGGGGTAGAAGTACGGTTCCTGGTTCGTTCCGGAAACCGCACCCATGGTCAGGCTCGAGGCGTCGCCGTGCTCCTGGATCCAGCGAATCGCGTTCAGGTGGAAGGAATTATCCAGGGTCTGAGAGAAGGCCTCCGGGCCAAAGACCATATGCTGGGTCGCGTGCAGGGTCAAGAAACCGCCCAGCAGGGCGCCCACCACGGGCCAGGAAAGCGGCACCGTGTTACCCGGCCAGCTCACCGAGGATTCGTCGGAACCCGCTACGGCCGAGGGCCAGCGGCGGCCTACCAACCACATCAGGCCCGCCGCCGCAGCCACCAGCACGGCCGCGACCACGACGAAGGAAATCAGGCTCCACGCGATGCCGGTCTTACCCAGCACAATCGCCGAGACAGCCACCAGGGCAAAAGTCAGGAGCGGGGAGAGGAAGATGCGCAGACGCGCGGGGATGCGCAACGCCCAGCCCATCGCGTATCCGGGAACGAATGCCACCACGACCGCGAAAAGCAGCAGCGGAATAGTTGCCAACCAGCTCATAAACCCTCATCTCACCACAGTGAACGCCCTGAAACCCCTCGTGCGGGGGCCCGGTGCGCTTTCGTGTACCAAGCAAGGATACCTTAGAGGCCTCTACACCCCCGAGAAACCCCCAGAAGACCCCCGCAAAACCCGTCTAAGGCCCCGCGGAGGCGACCCTCGAGGTGAAGCAGGGGGCTCTCCCGCGCAAACCCCGCCGGGTGCCTCCGCATCCCCTGCACACCCCCGAATATGACGTAATATTTCGCCCCTCCCGTCATGAAAGGTAGGCCTAAGAAACATAGGGCAATAAATAAGGTATTCGCTACACCAAAGCTTTACCCTGAACATATCTCCCCTACTCACGGGAACCGCCCGCACACACAACCCGGGCCGAACCCACGCAGCCGCAGAAGAAAGGGTCGATCATGACCGAAACCATTGCAGCACAGGCACCCATCGCCGACACCTCCGAGCAGTTCAAGCTCGCCTTCGGCCACCAGCCCGCCGGCGTCGCCATCATCACCGCCACCGACGAAAACGGCGAACCCGCAGGCTTCACCGCCTCCTCCCTGACCTCCGTCGCCGCCGAACCGCCCATCATCGCCTTCTCCCTCAAGGCCAACAGCGGCTCCGCGGCAAAGATTGCTGCGGCTTCCTCCTTCCTCGTGCACATGCTCGACGCTGAGAATGTCACCCTCGCTAAGAACTTCGCGACCCACGACTACCCCCGCTTCGCCGACCCGGCCGCGTGGGAATTCGTCCACACCGGTGAGCCCCTCGTCCACGGCGTGCGCCGCGTGCTGCGCGCAACCCCCCTCAGCCGCGTTGAGGCGGGCCCCGCGCTCGTCTTCACCGCCCAGGTTGAGGAGTTTATCCGCAACGATTGCGAGGGCACCCCGCTCGTCTACCACTCGCGCAACTTCCACGCGCTCGGCGATCACTCCAACGTCAACAACTACGTCATCTAGTCCGGCCGCTCAGGCCATTCACGGGGCGGTATTCGGCGGCGACCACGCGACGAATACCGCCCCGCGGCGTACCCTGAACGTAGCCACCCCGGGCACAAACGCACAGCAGAAAGGTTCCTCATGACCGCACAGACCACTCAGCCGGCGTCCCTCCCCTGGCTCGAAAAGCTTGTCTCTATCCCCACCGTCTCCGGCAGCTCCAACCTGGAACTCATCGAGCTTCTCGAAGCCGAATTCGGCCGCTACGGCTACAGCGGCGTGCGCACCTACAACGAGGACGGCACCCGCGCTAACCTCTTCATCACCGTCCCCGCAGCGGACGGCACCACCCGCGGCGGGCTCGTCCTCTCTGGCCACACCGACGTCGTGCCCGTCGCCGGTCAGGACTGGGCCAGCGACCCGTTCACCCTACGCGTGGAGGGTACCCGCGCCTACGGTCGCGGCGTGTGCGATATGAAGGGCTTCATCGCTGTCGCGCTCTGGCTGCTGCCGCGCGTTGCCGAGGCGAAGCTGCGCGTGCCCCTGCACTTCGCCTTCTCCTACGACGAGGAGATCGGCTGCGTCGGCGCTCCCTCCCTCATCGAGGAATTCGTGGCCCGCGACCTCGCCCCCGACTACGCGATTGTGGGTGAGCCCTCCAGCATGCGCATTATCGACGCACACAAGGGCGCGCACCGCGGCCGCGTTACCATCACCGGCGTGCCCAAGCACGGTTCCCTCGCAACCCACGGCGTGAACGCCGTCGCCGCCGCCGGCGAGTTCATCACCTTCTTCACCGACATGGCCGATGAGTGGGAGGAGGAAGGCCCCTTCGACGAGGCGTTCATCATTCCCCACTCCACCGGCAGCGTGAACCTGGCAAACGGCGGCCTGCAGTACAACATCGTCGCTGAGCAGGCCGTGCTCGAGTACGATGTGCGCACCCTGCCGCGGGTGACCACCGAGTCCTTCGTCGAGCGCATTGACCGCGAGATTTCCGAGGTGATTCTGCCCGACCTGCAGGCGCGCGCCGCACGCGCCGAGAAGCTGACCGGCGCGGAGCCCGGTAGCCTCACCTCCCGCGTGGGCGTGAAGCACGAACTGCTAGCCACCGTGCCGGGCCTGGGCACCGAAGACGATGCGCCCATCGTGCGCCTCGCCCACGAGTGGCTCGGCACCAACGATGCGCCGCAGAAGGTCACCTACGGCACCGAGGCGGGCCAGTTCCAGCGCGCCGGTGTGGAGAGCATCATCTGCGGCCCCGGCGATATTGCGCAGGCTCACTCCCCCAACGAGTGGATTGAGCTGGAGCAGCTACGCGAATGTGAGCGTTTCTTCGAGGCCATCCTCGGCTGGGCGAGCGCAAAGTAGCGGCCAAATAGCAACCGTGTAGCGGCGTAAAACTCAGCTCACTGCGGCTCATATAAGCCGCACAAAAACCATAAAGAGATGACAGAAAACTGCCCGGGCACCCAATTGAGGGGCCCGGGCAGTTTTGTGTTTTATGCAGGCCGACACGGGAGTCTGCACACCACACGTCCCCCCTGTGAACTACGCCCGATTTTTCCCGCATCCACCACATTTATTTTTAAATAAAAAACCCAAAAATAGCTTATCTATAAGGGTGAAATAACACTAAAGTATTGCCCAGTAAGGGCATTCAGGGTTCCATAGATGCCAAAGGTTAACCCCACCGCCCGGGCGGTATAACCCCACACAAAACCACACCTCCCTCACGCTCGGCACTGCGCACCCGACCGAATCCCGGTATACCACCCGCAGTTCACTACCTGAAGGACACCCTGTGTACACTATTAGCCCCTACCTTGCTGAATTTCTTGGCACGCTCATCATGTGCACCATCGGCTGCGGCGTCATCGCCAACGTCGAACTCCGCCGCTCCAAAGGCCACGGCGACAACTTCTTCACCATCGCCTTCGGCTGGGGCTTCGCCGTCACCTTCGGCGTCTACGCCTCCCACGCCTACTCCGGCGGCCACCTGAACCCCGCCCGTGACTTCGGTCCGCGCCTCATGCACGCCCTGCTGCCCATCCACGATAAGGGCACCTCACGCTGGTTCTACGCGTGGGTTCCGATCTGCGGCCCGATTGCCGGCGGTTTCATGGGTGGCGCATTCTTCAAGCTCTACTACGAGGGTCAGGTCAGCCCGTGGCTGTTCGTTTCCACCGCCCTGGCGGTTGTGGTTCTGCTCTTCGCATGGTGGGCAAATAGCCACCTGTACCGCGCACCCAGCGCCGAGGTTATCCCCGAGTTTGAGGACACCCACGCTACCGCGGCGGCACGCGCGGCAACCTACACCCCGACCGGTCCCATGCCGGTCCTACTCCCCGAAGAGGTGAAGGCAAACCGTAGCACCCGCGTCGTGAACCGGGTGACCGAGGACGAGTAGTCTTCCCGCCCGAGAACTTCCCTGTATAGGGTTTCATCGAGCCGGGTTTATCTGAATAGATATATCCGGCGAGGTTTCATCTAAAAACAGCGAACCCCTCATTTTCATAACCTGCACAATATCGGTCAGGTTATGAAAATGAGGGGTTCGTTGCGTCTACCTCACGGAAGGAGGTTCATTCAGGGGTGCCGAAAAGAAATACAGTATAGAAAGGTCCCAGCTTAGGCTTCAGCGTCGACATCATTCACCTCCAGCTGCCCAAAGAGAACCTCCATAGGACGCGACCGCACAGTCTGCACGAAGCCATCCTGCGAGTTCCAAGCCTCAGGAGATAGCCGCTTCACATTCACCTCATAGCCAAGCTTCTGCTCAGCATCATCGATAGCCTCATATAGCTTCTGACGCGAAGGGGAACCAACAACCAGTACATCAATATCGTTCGGCACGTGCCCGGCCACCCCAGAACGACGGCTAGCCCACGAGCCATAAATAGCGGCACCCTCAATATTGGAAACACCCTGCAAAGTATCCCGGAGCACCGGAACAGGACCATAAGTTACCAGAATCAACTGACGCATCGCCTGGCCCACAGGATTATCAACCTTAGCTTGCACCATGCGGGCCTTGCCAACATTCTGGACAGTCACCAGACCAGATTGATTTAGACGATTCACTTCTCGGGAAACAGTCGGCAATGATGCACGTGTCGCATCAGCAATCTGTGACACCGTGTATTGCTGCTCAGGGTGAGAGAACAGCAATGCCATCACTTCACCCTGCAGGTCACTACGCAAGATGGGAAGGAGGCTAGGAGCAGACGTTTTCATAACATGAATTATATCAATCATGTTATGAAAACATCTGGCAATCCAAGAATCTGCTACGCCGCGGCGGATGCCATCTCCAGTACCCGCTCGTGCTTAGCCGCGCGGTGCTTCTGAATTGCGCGCACCGTCCAGACGCAGACCGCGCCAAGGACCGCACCGGTGGTGTTGTTCACGATATCGTCCACGTCGAAGGTGCGGTAGGTGAAGCCTGCCAGGCCCCAGTTACCGGTCAGCTGGCTCAGCTCAATGAAGGTCGACAGCGCGAAGCCGCTCAGAGCCGTGGCGCGTAGTCCCCAGCGCAGGCAGCCCGCGGTGAAGAAGCCCAGCGGAATGAACATCGCGATGTTGAAGAAGAGCTGTGCGTACACGGTCGTCGCGAAGCGGCGCAGACCCATGCCTTCGGTCAGGTTCCAGGCCTGCTGCCAGCTCCAGCCCACGTAGAAGCGCGGGTAGTACAGCTCGGGGTTTGTGACGCTATTTGCGCTACCGATCGGGGTGAGCGTCAGAGAAAGAATAGAAGCAAGGAACAGCGCAAAGGACGCAGTCAGCAAGTACTGGCGGATGCTGTGCGCTCGACCGGTCTTCTTGGCGCGCAGGCGCATCGCCACAAACCCGATGAGGGTCAGAGCGATTGTGAGCACCGCAATTTC
This sequence comes from Rothia sp. HMSC068F09, assembly GCF_001812775.1. NCBI lineage: Bacteria > Bacillati > Actinomycetota > Actinomycetes > Micrococcales > Micrococcaceae > Rothia > Rothia sp. HMSC068F09. The sequence continues at coordinate 63,622 of NZ_KV810416.1, read as the reverse complement.
AAGGGCGAAGGTGCCTATCATGTGCTTATTCAGTAGTTCCTGCATGCCGTGTGTTCCTAGCGTCGTGAGATTGAAATATATGCACTCCACCCGCATATATATCTGTTCATTCATATATTTTAGGTGGTATATAGCGGGCTTCTGTTCGTGCCCGTCGCATATCGTTCACCACCAGTGTAAAAGACGGCTCTATGGGTCACCCTTAGTAAAGCTGTGAAAAAGCTGTGCGGTAGCCGTTCACTATTAAACCGTCTAACGACTCAGCGCATCAGTACAGAACATCCGGCGGGAACACCGGCGCGATATAGCGCCCAAAAATCAGGCTAAACAGCCAGGCGCCCACAATCGCGGCCACCACGGCACCCAAAACCTGCACCAGCCACAGCATCAGGAACTTGACGGTCTTCCCCTCGGAGCGAGCCGTCAAGGCCTCTACCATGGCGGTCGAGAAGGTCGTAAAACCACCCAGCATGCCGGTCGTAATCACCGTGCACCAGAACGCCACCTGATCCGTAGCGTTGTAGTGCACGCCCAGCGCACGCGGATTCGACACCGGCATAATCAGCAGGCCGTACAGGAATGAACCCACCAGGTTAATGACGAACACCGGGCTAATAATCGAGGACTCCGTGCGCAGGCGAGGAGACATCGCCTTATCCAGGAAGAAGCGGGTCATCGCTCCCAGACCGCCGCAGAGAAAAATCATCAGGGAGAAAAACATTAGCGGCCCTCCTCGTGTTCGGTCCCCGGCTCCTCGCTGGGTGAGACGTGCACCAGCCTCGCGGCCAGCATGCGGCCCACGAGCATGCCGGAGGCTGCGGCCGCCAGGCCACCCACCAGCAGCACCAGAATCGCCAGTACCATGTACCCGCCGTGCACCGTATACGGCAGAAAAATCGTCTGCGCCATGACCGCGGCAATAGACGAATAGGTCGTGTAGCCACCCATCATTCCGGCACCAAAGAGCAGGCGGAAGGAGTGAATTCGATCCTCACCATCGCGCGCCGCGTACGCGTTCCATAGAACCGTCAGCAAACCCATGGTGAACGAGCCCAGAAGATTCGCCACCAGTACGCCACCTGGGGTGTGCACGCGGCACAGCGCACCCAGGCCGCCGCCCAAAAAGACAAGAAAAGGGGCAGGTACACGGTTTAGAACGGCCCCTATCCTCTGCCGGATACTCACGCGGTTCCTCATCACCGTGTACCTGCCCTTTCGAGTCGTATTAGTCTTCAGTGTGCGCCGTGGTGCGCAAACGCATACTAATACTTTAGCGGCTACTCGAGCTTGTCACCTGAGTTTGTTGTCCGAGCCTGCAACCGGCAGACTCTCGCTCGTGCTGAATCTTCTCACTCAGTGCGGCGCCCTCAACGTCCATATTCGGGGTGAGGCGGTCCAGCCACTTCGGCATCCACCACGCCTTATCGCCCAGCAGAGCCATAATCGCCGGGGTCAGCGTCATGCGCACGATGAACGCATCCACCAGCACACCGAACGCCAGGCCGAAGCCCATCGGGCGAATCATGGTCGATTCAGCGAAGATGAAGCCGCCAAACACCGAAATCATGATGATCGCGGCAGCCACCACCACGCGCACCGCGTGGTTATAGCCACTCACAATGGCGGTCGCCGCGTCCTTACCGTGCACGTATGCTTCACGCATGCCGGTCACCAGGAACATCTGGTAATCCATGGCAAGGCCGAAGAGAATACCAATGAGCAGGGTCGGCAGGAAGGACAGCACCGGGCCCGGGTGGTCCACCCCGAAGAGGGAACTCATGAAGCCCAGCTGGTAAATCGACACGACGGCACCGAAGCTTGCCAGCACCGAGAAGAGGAAGCCCATCGAGGCAACCAGCGGAACCAGAATCGAGCGGAACACCAGGATCAGCACCAGGAAGGACAGGCCCATCACCACGCCCAGGTACAGGGGTAGCTTCTGCGCGAGCACCTCGGAGACGTCAATATTGCCGCTGGTCTGACCCGCAATGCCTAGAGACACCTCAGAGCCCTGAACCGGAACGGTCACGGCTCGCAGCTCGTGGACGAGCTCTTCAGTCTCCACGGAGCTTGCACTGTGGTCAGGAATCACCTGGAAAATCATGAGGGTACGGTCGTCCGTCATGCCGCCGGGAACCACAGCCTGCACGTTCGCGCCGCCGCGTTCCTTGACCGCAGAGGCGATATCAATCTGCGCCTGCTGAGCCTGCTCCTCGCTCATGTTCGCGGGGGTGTGCGCGACCGCAACCAGCGGAGAGCTCATACCCTCACCGAACTTGTCCTTGATGAGTGCGTACGACTTATACGCGGCGCTATCGGAGGAGTAGTTCGAGGCATCCGGCCGAGGCATCCGGCAGGCCCAGACGCATCTGCGACATGGGGGCGGCGACCGCCAGCAGCGCCACAGTACCGACCACCAGGGTCAGCAGCGGACGCGCCAGCACGAGGCGCAACCAGCCATTGGACTTCTCGGTGCGTTCGGCATCCTGCGCGCGGCGCTCCGCAATCTTCTGCGGGGTATCGATGGAAGCCCACAGCTTCTTCGGCATGATCTTGGTGCCCACCACGGACAGCACCGCCGGGGTAAGGGTAACCGCAATCAGGGCGGCAACGACCACGCAGAACGCGGCGGCGTTACCCATCACGCCCAGGAAGGGAATACCGGTCACGTTCAGCGCCACCAGCGCAATAATCACGGTGGTCGCCGCAAAAATCACGGCATTACCGCTCGTTCCGTTCGCCAGGGCAATCGCCTGAACCTTCGGCATGCCCTCCAGCAGGTTCGTGCGGTATCGGTTCAGAATGAACAGGGAATAGTCGATGCCGACCGCCAGACCAAGCATCAGGCCCAGGGTGTAGGCGGTAGAGCTCATCTCCACGACGGACGAGAGGGAGAGCGTGCCGAGCACACCCACCACCACGCCCACCAGAGACATCAGAATCGGCAGGCCGGCCGCCACGAGGGTACCGAGCATGACCATGAGCACGATGAAGGCGATGGCCATACCCGCAACCTCACCGGTGTGCGAGCCACCCCCAAGCGCGGATTCACTCAGGTTCGCGTCGAACTGGACGGTCGCCCCGTGCAGGTCCGCTGACTCAATATCAGACATGACCTTCTGCAATTCGGCGGACGGCACCTCGTAAATCTTCTTCTTAAACGAGACAGTCGCAATCGCCGTGGACTGATCCTCCGAAACCATACGGTAGCCGGAGGCGAAGTCGTACAGCTTCTGCTGGCGCTCCAGCTGCTCACGCTGGGCGGGCAGCTCGCTCTCGGTCTTCTGCAACTGAGTGCGCTGTTCGTCCAGCTTCTTCTGGCCCTCGGCCAGTTCCTCCTTCTTGGAGGCGATTTCCGAGCGACCCGCATCGACCTGCTTCTGGCTTTCAGTCAGGGTTTCACGCTGCTGGTTGAGGGCGTTCTGCTGCGCGGTCAGCTGCGCCTGCTGCGCGTTCAGCTGTTCCATCATCTCGGCGGGTGAGCCTGCCGCCTCAGCCTGAGCGTAGCCGTTCTTCAGCTGCGCCTGGGCATCGTCCAGCTGCTTCTGTGCGGAGGCTAGCTGCTCCTGCCCCGAGGTAATCTGCGCCTGCGAGTCGTCGAGCTTCTTCTCATTCTCGGCAATCTGCTTGGTGCCCTCTTCAATCTGGGATGCGGCGGCACTCAGCTGCTTTTTACCGTCCTCAATTTGGGCGGGGGCGGCGTCAATCTTGGCGTGCGCCTCGTCGAGCTGGGTTTTTGCCTCGGCAAGCTTGGAGGTGGTAGTGAACGGGTCGGTGACCGCATCCACGGAAGAAACCTCGCCGGTGAGCTTGTTCAGCGCGGTGGAGAACGCCTGCTTCTGTTCCTCGGTGAGGGCGGTGCCGTCGCCCGTAGTGAGGATGATCTGCCCGGAGCCGCGGTTGGCGCTGGGGAAGCGCTGGGCGAGCTCGTCGGAGAGCTGCTGGGTCTGCGTTCCGGGCATGGTGAAGGTGTTACTGAGCTTGCCGTGGAACGCGGTGTAGGCGCCGGCTACACCCGCGATGACAAGCGCCCAAGTGAGGATAACGGCTCACGCTCGGCGGGCGGCGAAGTTGCCGATGCGATAAAGCCATGTTGCCATGATGAATTCCTTGAGGTGGGGTAGAAGGATCGGTGAATAAGCGGGTCGCGGCGTGCGACTTCCAGGTCTTGCGAATGCATCGTCAGGCAGGTCAGCTGTAGAGACAAAACAGACGCGTACTCCCGCTCCAGATGTCCCCGTTAGGTGCCGTGTGGCCACCTGTCGGAAGACCCCGGAACGGGAGTATCCGTCTACTAGTGTTTTACGTTTTTAGGCTGCAAATTCGCCCTGGACCAGGCGACCCAGGTAGTCGAGGGCCTCGAGAACGCACTGGCGCATCGCTTCGATAGCGAGCGTTTCAGGGTGGGTGCCTTCGGGTGCTTCTGCCGCGACCTTGGCCGTCACTTCTTCAGCGCGGGTGAGGTAGTAGTACACGCCCTCACCGATGGTTTCGGAGAGGTTCGAGGCGAACACGGCGACGCGCAGGTAGGGCAGGTCGGGGTAGGCCTCGAGGTACTTCTCCAGGAAGATGTCGTAGGTGCGTTCTAGGATGACGTGGGAGTACTCCTCGAACTTTGCGGGGCTGTCCATCTCGAGCGCGTAGAGCAGCTGGGCGAAGGGAGCGATGTACTCCTCCAGGGTGTTGCTCATGAAAACGTTACGGGCGATGGAGAGCATCTCGGTCTCCATGCTGGGGTTCTGTCCGGAGACGGTGAAGTCGCTCTCTTCAAAGATGCGGTTGAAGTACTGGTTCAGGCGGGTAACCAACACGTCGTCGACGGACGCGAAATGGTTAAAGATGGTGCGGCGGGAGACGCCGGCGCGTTCGGCGAGCGCTTCGGCGTTCAGCGCGCCGTAGCCGCCTTCAAGAATGAGGGATTCTGCAGCTTCGACAATTGCGATGCGATTCTCCGCTTTGCGGGCAGAGCGCTTATCTGCAATGTTTGCGGGGGATTCAACGAGTTTTGCCATAGTTTCACAATACGTGCAATTTGCACTGCCAGCAAATAATAAACGGGTTAGATTCACCACATATCTGCACTGGAGGAAATAACTCTCAGGTGTAGATTGAAACTTTACATGGCGATTGTCCGCCGAGATTTACCATCCCGACCCCGCCGCACCCTACGATTCGGCGGATTCCAGCGGCAGTCGCACCGTAAAGACGGTGTGTCCGGGCTGGCTCTGCACCTGAATTGAGCCGCCATGCGCCTGCACGATAGCCTGCACGATAGCCAGCCCCAGGCCGGTCGTACCGTCCGAGCCGGAGCGTGCCTTATCCGCACGCGTAAAGCGGTCAAAAATTTTCGGCAGGAAGTCCGGGGCAATACCCGGGCCGTTATCAACCACCGAAATCACCGCCTCACGGCGGGTGTGGTCTACAGAAAGTCCCGCAATCACACGCGTTCCCTCATCCGTGTGCTTGCGCGCGTTCGAGAGCAGATTCAGGATGACGCGCTGCATCTGCGAGCGGTCCGCAACCACCTCGACGGGCTCGTGGGGCACATCCAGGTGCCACACGTGGGTGCGGGCGGCTGCCTGCATATCCGAGGTACATTCGACGAGCAATTCAGTCAGGTCCACGGTTTCCAGCTTGGGTTCACGCCCCTCATCCAGGCGCGCGAGGGTCAGCAAGTCCTCCACGAGGCGAGACATGCGCTCGGTCTGCGAGTCGATGCGGGCGAGCGAGGACTGCCCGGAGTCACTGAGCGGTTCGGTCCAGCGCAGCATGTCGGAGTATCCCTTAATGGCCGCCAGCGGCGTGCGGAGCTCGTGCGAGGCGTCTGCAATGAAGGCGCGAATCTGATGTTCGGTCCTCTCTCGTACCTCCAGCGCCGAGTTCACGTTATCCAACAGCTGGTTGAGGGCGTAGCCCACCGCGCCAACCTCGGTGCGAGGGTCAGAATCGCGGGGCTCCACGCGCACGGCCGATGAAATCGTGTGTTCCTCAAGATCCAGGTGCGCCACATCCGTCGCCACCGCGGAGACGCGCTCGAGCGGCTTCATGGTGCGGCGAATAATGTAGGATCCGGCTACGCCCGCACCCACCATCACGGCGATTGACCCGATGGACACGACGATCACAAAGATGGTGAGGGTCTGCTGCACGTTATGGAGGGGGATGCCAACCACCTGCGCGTCGGAATCGCTGCTTGCCTTCGGGGTAATCCGAATGAGGTAGGTGCCCGCCTCCAGCTTGACCTCACGCTCTTCGCTCTTAGTGGAGTTCAGGGCCAGGGTTCCAAGGGTTACCTGGTCGTTGGCGGAGAGGCTCTGAATGGTACCATCACTGCCCAGCTTGCTGGCGATCTCGACCGACCCCTCGGAGTCCACACAGGTGATGAGGGTTCCCGAGGCCTGGCCGGGCGCGAAAATGGACTTATCCTTCTTCAGGTCGTCGCAGTCCACTTCTTCCTGCTTACCATTGCGCGAGGTGGGCTGCACCACGCGGTGGCTGGTTTCCTTGAGGTTGCTTTCAGCCTGCTGATAGAGGGAGTTCTGCAGGGTGACGTAGGTGGACAGACCAATGATGAGGCAGGCCACGCCGAGCGCCATCACCAGGATCGCGATGAGGCGCGAACGCAGGTGCGGCACGTACCCCATTTCCTCGGGGGAGGCGTCGGGGTTCTTCATGCTCCGCCAAGCCGCGCGGAAGCGAATGTAGAGGTGCTTCATCGAGGCTATGCGCCCTAGACCGGTGTGGCCATCACGGGTGTCACCGGTGCGGAGGCGACGGGTGGGCTCGGCATCGGGGGAGCCGGAATCACCGGGCGTGTAGGCGCTCATAAACACCTTTCTTTCTACATTCTAAATACGGAATACAACCACTGTGGCGCGGCATTTTCGGGAATACTCGCATACTCCAGAACATACCGCGCCACCTGAGCAGATAGTGCGGAACGGATAGCACCTACCCGTTCCGAGACGTTGAAAACGACGTCGAAATTACAGTGCCGGACGCAGCACGTAACCGGCACCGCGCACCGTGTGAATCATCGGTTCGCGGCCGACGTCAATCTTCTTACGCAGGTACGAAATGTACAGCTCGACAATATTGGCCTGGCCGCCAAAATCGTAGTTCCAGACGTTATCCAGAATCTGGCTCTTGGAGACCACGCGCTTCGCGTTTTCCATGAGGTAGCGCAGCAGGTCGAACTGGGTTGCGGTGAGGTTAATCTGCTCACCGCCGCGGGTGACCTCGCGGGTGTCCTGGTTCAGCACCAGGTCGCCCACCACCAGCTCGGCGTCATCGATGGCGGCCACGCCGGAACGCTGCACCAGGCGATGCAGTCGAATCATGACCTCTTCCATGGAGAAGGGCTTGGTCACATAGTCATCGGCGCCGGCGGCCAGGCCCTCGATACGGTTATCCACCGAGTCCTTAGCGGTCAGGAACAGGCAGGGCACCTCGGGGTAGAACTTGCGGATGCGGTTGAGTAGCTCCAAACCGTCGAAGCCGGGCATCATGATATCCAGCACCAGCACATCGGGTCGCCAGTCGCGGGCAATGTTCAGCGCGGAGGGGCCGTCGCCGGCGGATTGCACTTCCCAGCCAATCATCTTCAGAGCCATGCTGACGAGTTCTTTCAGCATCTCCTCGTCATCGACGACGAGGGCCCGGATGGGGCTACCATCCGGGTGCTCCAGGGTGGGAAGGTTCTTTGCGATTTCGGTTGCTTTACTGCTCATAGGTCTAGGGTACCGCGAGGAATCTCACTCGGGCGTGCCGAACGAATATTTTCGCGGCAAACATATGGAACGCATGTGCCGGTCACAGCTGATACACAGATTGCAGGGATTTCTCTTTGGACCGACTCATACCCCCTTCAGACAACCGGTCTCTTCTGTAAAATTTGTACTAGATTAGGTAACGCTCAATCGCTTTTCGTGGTGCCGCCACCGGCTCTTTTTCCGGGCGTTACGCACCGATAACCGACTACCGCACGACCGTCGCATCACCGCAGAGGAGGGCGCATGCGCATCAGCCGCATCTATAACAACAATGTCGCCCTCACCGTGAATCACCTCGGCCAGGAGGCCGTAGTAATTGGCCGTGGTATCGCCTTTGGTAAGCGCAAGGGTCAGATGATTGATCCTGCCGCGGTCGAGCAGACCTTTGTGCCCGAGCAGGGCATGTCGGGCGAACGTCTCAGCCTGACCCTTTCCGAGATTCCCGCCGAGATTCTGTCCATCGCCACGGGTCTGGAATCACGCGTGCGTGCTGACGGGGTGCTGGAGCTCTCGAATTCTTTCATCATTCCCTTGGCTGATCACATGCACTACGCGGTGATGCGTGCCCGCGAGGGGGTGCGCGTGGACTACCCGCTCGCTCCCGAGGTGACGCTCCTGTACCCGCGCGAGGTGGAGTACGGCCGTTCGGTGATTGCCGCGGTGCGCGAGCGCCTGCAGGTTCAGATGGATCCCGGCGAGGCCATTCCGCTGGCGTTGCACCTGGTCAACGCGCAATTTGCGACGGCGGATATGTCGCAGGCCTTCCGCATGACGGAGGTGTTCGCGCAGGTTTTCGAGATTATTGAGGCCAGCTACGAGCGCACACTTGACTCGGATTCCGTGAGCTCGGCCCGCTTTATCACGCACCTGCGCTACCTCTTCGTGCGCGCTAGTCGAGAGGGTGAGCCCCAGGAAATTGATGGTGTCTCGCAGCCGAGCCTTTTGGCCGCTCTGCGTGCGGATGCGCCCCGCGCCTTCGCCTGCGCGCAGAAGGTTCTGCTGGTGTTGCAGATGCAGCTGAATCATTCGCTGACTCGGGACGAGCTGACCTATCTGACGATTCATATTGCCCGCCTGGCTCGCGAAATGTGGGGTATCAAGGAGTAGCGGTCGGTACCGGCCGGGGCGTGGCCGTTAAAGGCGGCTTATTGTATTCGTGAATATTCGGGATTACGAGGATACATGTTGGCGGGTGCCTTCATCGCGCTTTAGCGCGTCGAGTAACTTTTAAAAGTGGCGATTTCAATCGGGGCGCCCCTGAAATACCATTCCGTGGACAGACCACAGAAAAATGTTGGGTTTTTCTAAATCCCACACGTTTTACTATTACAGCCTCCCCTGCGAGGTATTTTCCTTGTAAATATTTTTCCGCTTTCTTGGATTTCCGATATTTTATGTCAAACGTGTGACAGATTCATCCAGCGACTCACCTTTAAAACATCAATATTTCTATTTTGGGGGCGGAATAGCGCTTCTTCTCACTATCCTCCGAGCACTTCAAGCTTTTCTTCTCGAGATTTTCGGACGCACTAAAAATACGCGTTTCGAGGCCCGAAAACCCATATTCCAACACCGGTAAAAACGTCACGGAAACCTAAAGTGAGCATCCTTGAAAAAACCCACAAAACAAAAACCGAAAATGCTACCATACGAGGGTTACGGGACCCTGAACGGGGTTCATAACACACACCCAATACGCATACGAGAGGACCATTATGGTCACCATCATTGTGGCGGCACACGGCGAGTCGGCCCCGGCTCTGCTGAAGACCGCCGGCATGATCCTCGGTAACTTCGAAAACGTCCACCCGGTCACCTTCCTGCCGGGCCAGGGCCCCGAAGATCTCGTCGAAGAGTACACCCGCATCGTTGAGGCGTCCGAGGCAGAAGAAACCCTGCTGCTCGTTGACCTCTTCGGTGGTAGCCCCTACAACGCCGGTGCGCAGTTCGCGGCCACCCGCGAGGGCGTGGATGTCGTCTCCGGCGTCAACGTACCGATGCTCATCGAGGTTATTTCCGCCGCCGGACGCAAGAGCGCAACCCTCAAGTCCCTGGTCGCTAAGGCGCACAAGGCCGGCACCAAGGGTATTCGCTCCTTCCAGGATGCGAACCAGCCTGCGGCCGCCAAGCCCGCCGAGGCGAAGCCCGCCGAGGCTAAGGCCGCAGAAGTTCCGGCCGCCCAGCAGGTTCCCGGCGGCACCATGGACGCCGTCTTCACCCGCATCGATTCCCGCCTGATTCACGGCCAGGTGGCGGGCACCTGGGTTCCGTTCATCGCGCCGCAGACCTTCATCGCGGCCTCCGATAACGCGGCACACGACAAGCTACGCAAGTCCCTGCTGTTGCAGGTCGCGCCGGCGGGCGTGAAGACCAACGTCCTGGATATCGCCAAGGCGGGCCGCGTGTACAACAACCCCAAGTACACCGGCATGAAGACCATGTTCGTCGTGGAATCCCCCGTTGACGTGGTGCGACTGCTCGACGAAGGCGTCAAGATCAACGAAGTGAACGTTGGTGGCGTCACCTTCAAGACCGGCATGGTTCAGCTTTCGGACGCCGTGTACGCCTCCGAGGAACACCTCGAGGCCTACCGCGAGCTTCTCAAGCGCGGCGTGAAGCTGACCGTGCAACAGCTACCCAACCACTCCCCGGTTGACCTGGCAAAGATCCTCAAGCAGAAAGGCCTGGACGCATGACCGCCCTCACGTTTATTCTCGTTGTTCTCGTGGCGTTCATCGCGGGTGTCGCATCCGTGGTGGACGAACGCCAGTTCCACCGCCCCCTGGTCGCTTGTACCCTGATGGGTTTCGCACTGGGTGACCTCACTACCGGCATCATACTCGGTGGTTTCCTGGAGCTCATCGCACTGGGCTGGATGAACGTCGGTGCGGCTATGGCTCCCGACTCGGCTCTGGCCTCCACCATCTCCGCCCTTGTCGTGATTCAGGGCCACCAGAACATCGACACCGGTATCGCCATCGCCGTGCCGCTGGCCGCAGCCGGACAGGTTCTGACCATCTTCGTTCGTACCATTACGGTGTTCTTCCAGCACCAGGCCGATAATTTCGCCAAGACGGCTAACTTCCGCGGTATTGAGTTGATGCACGTTAGCGGTATGGCCCTGCAGGGTCTGCGCGTGGCCATCCCGACCGCCATTGTGGCGCTGATCAGCTCCGACGAGCTGACCCGCCTGCTGAACATGATTCCCGCCGAGGTGACCGTTGGCCTGCGCATCGCCGGCGGCATGATCACCGTGGTCGGTTTCGCAATGGTCATCAACATGATGCGTTCGAAGGCCCTCATGCCCTTCTTCTTCCTCGGCTTCATCGCCGCCGCCGCTATCCCGGCAACCCAGTCGATTTCGATTGCTGGCACCGAGGGCGCGAAGGATCTCGTCGCAACCCTGTCCGGTCAGGCACAGTTCAACCTGGTTGCCATCGGTATTGTGGGTGCCTGCCTGGGCCTGCTGTACACCCAGCTGAACCCGCTCTTCCACAAGAGCGAGGCACCCGCCGCTGCACCGGCCGCCGTCAATGACCTCGACAACGAGCTTGAATAAGGAGCATCACCATGACTGAGAACAAGAACGTCGAGCTCGTTGAAGTTCCCGAGCTCACCCAGCGCGATAAGGTCGACACCTACATCCGCTCCACCTTCCTGCTCGGTTCGTTCAACTTCGAACGCATGCAGTCCATCGGTTTCGCGGTTTCCATGATTCCGGCCATTAAGCGCTTCTACACCAAGAAAGAAGACCAGGCGGAGGCGCTGACCCGCCACCTGGAGTTCTTCAACACCCAGCCGTGGGTTGCATCCTCGATTATGGGTGTGACCGCTGCGATGGAACGCGAGAAGGCAGCCGGTAAGGACATCGACGAAGCCGCCATCACCAACGTTAAGGTGGGCCTGATGGGCCCACTGGCCGGTGTGGGCGACCCGATTTTCTGGGGTACCGCACGTATTGTGCTGGCGGCTCTGGGCGCATCCCTGGCGGTGACCGGCAATATTCTGGGCCCGCTGCTGTTCTTCTTCGGCATGACCGCAATTCGTTGGGCAACCCGCTGGTACGGCTTCAAGTACGGCTACGAGAAGGGCACCCAGATTGTGACCGAGGCGGGCGGCAACACCCTGCAGAAGATTACTCAGGGCGCCTCCGTGATGGGCCTGTTCGTGATGGGTGCTCTGGTGTACCGCTGGACGAGCGTGAACATTCCGTTGCCGCTAACCAGCTACAAGAACCAGGCTGGCGCGATGGTGGATGTGACCGTCCAGTCCGTGCTGAACGATCTGCTGCCGGGCCTGGCCTCGCTGGGTCTGTGCTTCCTGTGCATGTGGCTTCTGAAGAAGAAGATTAACGCCATCTGGTTGATTTTCGCCCTCTTCGGCGTGGGCATCCTCGGTTCGTACCTGGGATTCCTGGCCCTCTAAAAATCTGAGGGATAAACCCTTTCACCCTTCTATGAGGGCGTGAGATTCAGGGGCTATATCTCAAGTGGCGGGGGTGCGGTCGGTACACTTAAAAGTACCGGCCGCGCCCCGTTTTTTATGGGTTGCGGCGCGCAGTTCGCGGCAACGTAGCCCTTCCGTGAAGGAGTTTTGATGACCAAGTTGATGGCTTTCGATTTGGACGGCACGATCCTGTTTAACCGAGCCGTGGAGCCTGCCAATGAGCGGGCGATTGCCCGCTGGCAGGCGGAGGGTAACCTGGCGGTCTCGTGCACGGGCAAGAGCATCTTTGCCACGCAGCTGGCGTTGAACCCGACCGCCATCCGCTTCGACTACCACGTGCTGTACACCGGCGCGGTGGTGACCGACCGGGATTACCGGATTATTTACCGCCAGACCCTCCCGCTAAGCGTTGTGCGGGCCTGCTACGAGCATTTCAGCAGCGTGGACGGTGTGGCCCTGTTCGCGACGACCCTGGATAACGATTACAGCCTGTGCGACCGGGTGGGCTCCTCGACGAATATTCTGCCGGAGTTCACTCCCCTGGCACCCGAGGACCTGCAGAACCACGAGTACGTGGGTGTGCCCCTGTGGATTCCGGATGTGCAGGTCCGCGAGGCGGCGTACACCTGGATTCTTGAGCGTTTTGGCAACTCGGTGGACTGCCACAAGAACCAGGATTTCCTGGATATCGTGCCGCCCACCTGCACGAAGGGCACCGGTCTGCAGCACCTGGTGGAGTACCTGCAATCCGAGCATCCGGGCACCTCCTATGAGGTGCACACGATTGGTGACTCGTGGAACGACATCGACATGCACCGCTACGCTGACCGTTCGGCTTCCTTCAGCTACTCCCCCGACGAGGTTAAGGCCGTCACCACCGATTGCGTGGATAAGGCGTACGAGTTTATTGAGGCTTCCCTGTAGAAGCTCTCTCGGCAGCATTTAGGCGCGGCGAGCGCTGAGCCTGCCAGCCACTTCCGCGTGCTCGCCGTTTCTCTCGCGCGTGCTCGCCGCCTACTCCCCCGTTTCACGTGAAACGTCCGCTTCCCGTTACTCCCCGTGTATCCCCGTGAGGTTTCTATGTGCCCCGCTCAACCCCCAAAGAACCAGCCCGGCAAGAATCAGTCCCGGAAGAGCCAGCAGCCCGATTCTGCCCAGTCTTACGACCCGTCCAGCTTCTCCGACACTTTCCGCGCTATGGCGCGTGAATCGCTCGTGAAGAACCAGAAGAGCCGCCCGGACTCCCCCATCGTCTCGATTTCTCCGGTGCTGATTGTTTTGGGTGCCATTGCGGCGGCGCTGTACGGGCTGTGGCAGAGCTGGGCATGCCTCATTCCGCTGGTGCTGATTCTGGTGCTCATGTGGGTGCGGTACACGATGCAACGGCAGGCTCTCAGGGATTTCGCGGAGCTGGAGGCGGCACGCACCGCATGGAAGAAGACCCGGGATCGCCAGTATCTGGAACTCATGGCGGCGCAGTCCGAGCGCATCCTGAACGAAAATAAGGCGCTGGCCGAGCAGGCGCGCGCCCACGTGCAGGAGTACGCCGAGTACGCGGCGCAGAGGCTCGACGCGCGGGCCTAGCCGCCAATACTACCCGCCCTAGGATATGAAGAACCCCCTCGAACCAAAGGTCTGAGGGGGTTCTTCACGTTAGCTATTGGGCGGCCTCGCGACCGAAAACGGTCTAGCGGCTTTCCTCTGCGACCTGGGTATCCGATGCTTCGGGAGCCTCGGCAGGCTCATCGGCGGCGGCGGTAACGCGCCGCACCACGGGTGCCGAACGCTCCGAGAAACCGCGGCGCAGCGTGCCGGCGGCCGCGCGAGCGTCCATCGCGTAGAGCTGTTCGCGGTTGGTCAACACCACCAGGGTCATAGCGTTCAGGCACACACCAAGGATGCACAAAATCCACCCGATGAGCATGAACCGACCACCCGAGAGCACCGCACCCGAGAGTAGCAGCGCGATGGAGACCAGGTACGCCGGGGAAAGCAGAAACTTTGTGTTCATAACCCCCACCTAGCGAACGTTCGAGCGGGGCTTCGGGGCACGGCCAGCCGCGCGGGAACGAGAAGGCAGCACACCCAGGCGACCAGCAGGGGCCTGCACGACCGGCTGAGACTCCGTGGGTTCCTCTTCGCGAGGCTCGTCCTGAGCCGTTTCGGGCTGAGCCGGCTCCGCCTCCTGCTCGTGAGCCTCTGAGGGCTGTTCGGCGGCGTGGGCGTCTTCTTCCTCACGGCGCCCGCGCTCTTCACGGCGGTGCTCGGCGCGCTCACGGATGCGGGTTTCAACGGAGGACTCCAGTCCGTCCAGGTTCGTCACGAGCGCCGGAACGGGGTCACCCTTTGCCTTACCCACCGAGAGCAGCACGGCCAGAACGTTCAGGCACAGGGCGGCAATCAGCAGAATCCATCCCAGCCACAGAACCCAGGGGGTTGAGGAGCCGATCAAGAGCGCGCCACAAAAAATCGCGCCAAGGGAGGTCAGGTACGCGGGCGAGAGAGTCTTGAAGTCCATGTCTACTTTCAATGCATTGTGAGTTTGAGAGAGCTACAGCGTGTTCAACGCTTCCTGTCCCATTTTAGGTGATGGTTGAGCGTTAGTCTTCCTTATTCCCTACTCCAGGGCATATATACCCCGGAGCGGGAATCGGTAGACCTACCAACCGGCCGTCGGCCTTCTCCAGAGAGGTTAGGAGCCCTCCCCCACGGAGGGCAGAGGCGAGGCGGGCGCGTTCTTCACGACCGGGATGTTCTGGGTGCTCGGGGCGTCCTGGTGCTTCTTCCAGAGGTTGTAGCGTTCCAGGGCCACGGCACCGGCCGTCATTGCGGGCAGAATGAACATGCCGGAGGAGCGGATACTCTCGGCCTGCGCCAGGATGTCCAGCTTGCGGATGACGCGAGTCACGTCGTGGGAGTCGTAGCGGTCCTGAGCCGAGATGACCTCCTTCTGCGCGGCGACGAGGGCGGCGTCGCGCAGGCGCACGAAGTCGTTCCTCTTGCCCTTAACCTTCTCCATGTGCTGCTTGTATTCTTCGGGCAGTGCCTCGCTGATTTCGTCGCGGCGGGTAATGGCGGCGCACATTTCCTGCACGCGGGCGTAGGTCTCAGGGTCGGTGGTTGCCTTCGCTTCTGCCTGCAGCGCCTCCAGGGCGGCGACCTGCGCAATTTGGAGCAGCTCGGGTACGGCAGTTTCTTCTTCGTGGTTGGATTTCACACCCAGGACCTTCACGAGCATGGGCAGGGTCAGGCCGGGTAGCACGAGGGTGAAGAAGAGCACGGAGAGCATCATGACGATGGCGTCCTGGCGGACCTGTTCGGTGCCGTTGACCACGGGGATGGACAGGGCAAGAATCAGGGTCACGAGGCCTCGCATGCCGGACCAGGTCATAACGATAACTTCAGCAAAGCTTTCGGGTGCACCCTCGTGGATGGGGTTCTTGCGTCCTGCCAGCCAGACGATGGTGAACCAGATGAGGCGCACCAGGATGGCGACCAGTGCGACCAGGGCACCGTCAGCGAAGAGGCTTGCGATACGGGAGGGGTCGGCGGTGGCGATGATACTACTTGCCTGCAGGCCGATGAGGCCGAAAGCGACACCGGTCATGAGCAGCTCAATAATCTGCCAGAAGGAGGTGGAGGAGAGGCGTTCTTCCGCTTCGAGTGCCGCCATGTATTTGGTGCTGGTGAACTGGATAGCGCCGATGACCACGGCAATAACGCCGGAGGCGTGCACGCTTTCAGCAGCGAGGTAGGCGCCGAAGGGGATCATGAGGGTCACGGCGTTGCTGGTGACCACGTCGTGGGCACGCTGGCGAACGTAGCCGCCAAGCCAGCCGAAGATATAACCAATAATGACCGCGAGGATCGAGCCGAGCACGAAGTCCTTGGCGACCGAGAGCGGCTCGATGTGGTGGCCGCTGGTCATGGAGTGGATTGCGGCGTGGAAGAGAACGATTGCGATAGCGTCGTTGAAGCTACCTTCGGTCTGCAGAGTACCGATGAGGCGGCGGGGGATGCCGACGGGCTCAGCGACTGCTTCCACGGCGACGGGGTCGGGCGGGGAGACGGCGGCACCGACGGCAAGGGCGACGGCGATGGTCATACCGGGGACCCACCACATGGCTGCGCCGGCAATTGCCAGGGCGGAGACGGTGGTGAGAAGGACCGAGTAGAGCAGTACGGATCTCCAGCGGCGGCGCAGGGTGCCCCAGGAGAATTTAACGCCGATGGCCCACAGTAGCGGCGGAAGGAAGATCGGCAGGATGATGTCGCTGTCGATGGTGATGTCCGGTCGGTTGGGGATGAAGAGCGCGGCAGTGCCGAGCAGGGTCATCATGACCGGCCAGGGGAGGTTGAGTCGATCACCAATGCTGACCATGAACACGGTCGCAATCAGGATGATGACAATAACGGAGAGGTAAAGCATTGGTCCGGTGTTGTTCCTTTCGCACGGCTAGGGTTAGTCGGCTACGTCTTTCTACTCTACCGGAGGGGCTCATTCCGTTTTTCGGATATGGGGGTTCTGTAGCGTTTATTGTGGTGTTGTTTACCTCTAAGCCTAATGCTTTATGTGGAATATAGAGTTTTCCCCTGAATATCCTCACTTTTCAGTAGGTTATTCAGGGGAAAATTCTATTTTTGAAATATATTGCTTGGGGTGGCTACCTCTAGCGGATTACTTAGAGCCGCATCCACCAGCACCGCAGCCGCAACCGCCAGCGGGAGCTTCCTCCACGACCGGCTCGGGCTCGTCGTGGCCGCCGCAGCAACCACCCTTTTCTTCCTTCGGCTCGTCGTGGCCGCCGCAGCAACCGCCATCACCGTGGGAGTGGCCGTGAGCTTCAGCCGGAGCTTCAGCGGAGGAACCGCATCCGCCCGAGCCGCAACCGCAACCACCGGCGGAAGGTGCCGGCTCCTCGTGGCTACCGCAGCCACCCGAGCCACAGCCACAGCCGCCACCGTCGACCGAACCGCAGGCGGAGCCGCGTGCATCGCGGTGACCCATGAGGTCCACGCCCAGGTCGGAGAGGTAGCGCAGGTAGCCTGCGAGGGCGTCGCGTCCACCGGTGCCGGAGATGACAATGCCGCCGTGGCGCAGAGACTTCAGAATCTCGTTGACCATGGGCCACTGCTCAATGTCGTCGGTAATAGTAATGGCGCTGACCACGTGCATTGCGAGGGAAGTCAGCGAGCGCAGGGACTGGTCGTAACCCTCGGGCAGGTGAATCACCTTGGAGGGGGCGGCCAGGCGCAGAATCGACAGCACACGCATGAGCATCATGGGCACAGCGTTCTTCGGTAGCAGTACGGTCACGCCAATAGCGGGGGAAGCGGCAATGCGCTCAATGGTCTCGGCCAGCTCCTCAGAATCAATGTCGCGGGAGATGTCGAGAACGTCGTAGGAGTCCACGGCAATGGAGCGGGTGCCTAGAGCGTCGGCAAGTTCCTCGTTCTCGGTGTGGACAGCAATCATGTTGCGGAATTCGTTGCGGCGCAGAATGGAGGCCGCTTCAATCAGGGCGAAGTCCTGACCCTCCCCGTCCACCAGGAGGGTGTGGATCTCATCGCGGGTCAGGGGCTGTTCGGAGCCCGCCCGCTCGATTAGTTCAGAAAATGCATTGCTCATACCGGCTATTAAACACCCGTGCGCCAGGGATGCGCTCGCGAGGTTCGCCTGCATTGGCGGTTTTTAGGGGCTCCGGGAGCATTTTTATGCCCAGAGCGTGGCATATCTCGTGCCACTCAACTTCTTAGGAGCACCTAATAGCGAAGTCGCTTTTAGAACGCGAAACGTTTATTTCTGAGCCGTGAGAATCACCAATTATTACACCGCTTCTCTCGCGTAATTTACGTGTTTTCTGTTTTCCAGCCGGTGCATGATGTCAATGACGGAGCGCCAAACACCCTAAAATAGAGACGTGGTACTTTCCCGTGAAAAGATTCTAGATACCGCCTACGAGGTCTTGGCGACCTACGGTCTGGCGGACCTTTCGATGCGCCGCCTCGCTCAGGAGCTTCACGTGGCTCCCGGTGCCCTGTACTACCACGTGAAGAATAAGCAGCAGCTACTCATTCTGCTGGCGGACTACATCCTGGCCCGCGCCCCGAAGTCGATGTCGGAGGAGGCCGAGCCGACGGTAGAGGCTGTGCGTGCCTCCATGATTCAGCGCGGCGACACGCTCTTCTCACTGCTGTACCCCATCCGCGAGTGCCCCGAGGTGGTGCGTCTGAGCCTGGCTCTGCACCCGCGGGAGCTGAAGCCGGTGGTGGCGATGGCTCACGAATTTCAGTCGCTGGGCATGGGCCATGCGGAGGCATTGCGCCGCGCCCGCCTGCTGACCCACACCGCGCTCAGCCTGGTGGAGGAATACCAGACGCTACCGCTCATTTCCCCGCAGGAGGCGGTGGCAAGCGGCGATGTTCCGCTCATCGAAAATGCTTTTAACCGTTACCGCAGGGATCTACAGTCGGCCATCGACACGATGATGGTTGTTCAGCCCCCGTACACTCAGGAGGACTAACCTCCGTACTCGCCCCACTCAGCCTTCTATTCGTAGGCCCCGCACCGCTACGGCGCGGGGCTTTTGCGTCACCTAGCGTCCAAGCGCTCACCACCCAAACCGCCCGTGACTCGAGCCGGAACGTCCCTCTGCCGTAGTCTAGAGGGGATACCTCTGCGCCGAGTTGCGTGTTCCGGACGTATTCGTCGCGGGGAGGTACGCACAGATTCCGTATGCCCCGCGGGGCGTAAGCGAGGTGTCCCCATGTCCATGACCGCTACTGCCCAGTGGGCGGCCTTCCCCAGCCACACCGCGGAGATTGCCCGCGTCCGCGAGGAGTTCATTACCGCCTACGGCTACGAGCCGGACGGCGTGTGGTCTGCGCCGGGCCGTCTGAACCTGCTGGGCGAGTACATTGACTTTCTGGGGGGCTCGTGCCTGCCTATGCCTCTGCCCTACCGCACGTATATTGCGGGTGCTCTGCGCCGCGATGGCGTGCTACGTGCTTCCTCGCTGCAGATGCCGGGGGACGAGCGCACGGTTGTGGTGCGCGATATCCAGCCGGGCCATTTGAAGGGTTGGTTCACGTACGTGGCGGGCGTGGCCTGGGCGATGAATCAGGAGGGCGGGCGCGACATCATGCTCCCCGACGCGTTCGGCGCGGATCTTCTCATCAACTCTCGCGTTCCGGTGGGCGGTGGCCTGTCTTCCTCGGCTGCGCTGGAGTGCTCGACGGCGCTCGCACTGCTTGAGCTTTCGTGCCCCCTGCGCCCGGACTGCTCGGAAACGGATGCAGCCCCGGCCGATAATGACACGCTGCGGGCCCGCCTGGCTCAGGTGTGCATCACGGCCGAGAATAAGGTGGCGGGTGCGCAGACGGGCGGCCTGGATCAGACGGCGTCGCTGCGTTCTTTCCCGGAGCAGGCGCTTGTGGTGGATTTCCGAGACTTTTCGATTGAGCCGGTGCGAGTGGACATCGCCCAGCACGGTCTGAGCTTTTTGGTGATTGATACGAATACCCCGCACGAGCTGACGGACGGCGGATTTGCGGCTCGCCGCGCGGCCTCCGAGGCATGTGCGGAGGCCCTGGGCCTGCGTTTCCTGCGCGATGCTCTGCCGGAGGACCTCTCCTGTAAGGGTATGGATGCGCGTACCGCGAAGGCGTGGCGCGCCGACCTGGTGGACTCTTCGGTAAACCGCGCGCTGGATGCCCTGGAGGACTCGGGGCGTCCCTGTTCGTTCCCGCGCGGCTGGGTGCGTCACGCTTTCCACGATATGACGCTGGTTGGTCGCGCGAGCTACCTGCTGCAGCACGCAGACGAGCTGGGGTTGGCGGCTTTTAAGGAGGCCGGCCGCATCTTTACGGAGTCGTTCGTGTCGATGCGCGATGAGCTGTGCGTTTCCCGCCCGGAGATTGACGAGGCGGTGCGCGTGTGCCTGGAGCACGGGGCGCTGGGCGCGCGTATTGTGGGTGGCGGCTTCGGGGGTGCGGTCATGGCACTTATCCCGACCGAACGCCTGGAGGAGGCGGCCCAGGCGGTGGCGACGAGCTACGCCGTGCACGGCTATGCGGCCCCGCGTTTCCTGCCGATGACTGCGGGCTTTGCGGCTTCGCACGACTGGTCGGCGGCGACTGATATGACCGATATTCCCGTGAACTAGATGCTCGCAGAGTACCCTCGCCACGGTTTCCCGCGCCTCGATTTGAGGGGGAAGCTTGCGATGCGCGCGGGGCGGTGAACCCCGCTCTTTCGGGCGTTAGCCCGTCGCGTGCGGCACACGCAACGGTTTTGAACACAACTCTTATCTGAAAGTTTCCTGCGAGTTTTATCTCACCGCCCCGCTCCCCCGGCCCGCAATAACCCCTGGATAAGCCACGATTGTTTGAGCATTACTCAAAAAAATAACCCACCAAACAACAGCCTGACTCTTCCTGCTTTCCTACATGGGTAAACTTATCGAGAAGGCCAGTCTGTAAGCCATAAAGTTTCACCGCGGCGAGCGCCGGGCGATTTAGGCAACAGGTTCTTTCGCACATCATATTCCGGTTCTCCGTTGGATCCGGAATATACATCATATGAGAGCGCGCGATTGCGCAGAGAGGAGACCCGCATGGGCCTCGACAACATCAAGAACACCGTTGAGCAGAACCTCGACAAGGTCAAGGAGGCCGTTGAGCACGGTCTGGACAAGGCTAAGGAAGCCATCAACGACAAGGCCGGCAAGGACGTTGTCAGCAACGAGCACGTTGCCAAGGTTGAGGATGCCGTCAACGACAAGATCGACGAAGTTTCTCAGAAGCTCGGCGACAAGTAAACCTCCTTTCCGCGCTTTGCGGTTATTTCGGGATGCGGCTTGAAGCATCCCACGGTTCTCCAGGGTTTTGAGCTCCGCATCAGCGTGGTTCAAAGGCCCTGGAGAATCCTTCTGTGCGGATGCGGCTGAACGCCCCGCGTCCGGCGGGCGGCCTTTAGACGGGCCGCTCCCTTTAGGTTTTCACTCAACCACCAATGGTGGGGTTCCACCTCGTTTCGGGTGCTTCCCATCGATGCTGTACCCGAAGCATCACTCAGTAGCGGCATGTTCATGCCGTGTATCGCTCTCCTTCTCATCTCTCACTCTCGCAAGCGCCCGCGATATCTCGCGCCTGTGCACGCCCCGCGTTCCTGCCCCTGCGGCTTGGAGCACGGGGCGTGCGCCGTTAACGCCCCGTCTTCCCATTCGCTGGCAGAAGTTCCCCTTTAGAAAATCCGCAAGCTCAATTCCGCTCACCGGGATATGCTTTAAACGGTAAGTATTAGCGCGCCCGGGCCGGGCTCTCCCGCGTGATTCACACGATCCGTCCGGCGCATCCAACACACGGAGGAACTATGCTCGAACGTCAGCAGTCCAGCCAGGAGCAGGCCCGCGAGGTTATGAAGAACGGCGGTGTCGTCATTTACTGGCGCCCCGGCTGCCCCTACTGCGAGGCTCTGGACGCCAAGCTGGGCGACCTCGGCAACTACGCCACCTGGGTCAACATCTGGGAGGATCCGCAGGCTGAGGAACACGTCAAGGCGCTCAACGAGGGCAACGCCGTCGTTCCTACGGTCGACACCGGCGACACCCACTTCGTGGTGGCCGACCTGGTGAGCCGCAACAAGGTAAAGAAGCTGATCGAGAACACCCTCGACTCCGGTAGCGAGGCCTAAGATGGGTCGCCCTCCGCTGAATCGTGATACGACCGTCTGCATTTCGCTGTCGGGCCGCCCGTCGAATCACGGCATCAAGTTCCACAACTACCTGTACGAGAAGCACGGGCTGGATTACCTGTACAAGGCGATGACCACCACCGATATTGAGGGTGCTATCGCCGGTGTGCGCGCCCTGGGTATTCGTGGGTGCTCGGTATCTATGCCGTTCAAGCAGGCTGTTATCCCGCTGATGGACGATATGGACCACTCGGCAGCGGTGATTGGTGCGGTGAACACGATTGTGAATACCGAGGGCTTGCTGAAGGCGTACAACACTGATGTGATCGCGGTGGCCTCTCTGCTGCGCTCGCACCATGTGGATCCGTCTCTGCCGTTCCTGCTGCGCGGTTCGGGCGGCATGGCGGCTGCGGTGGCTGGCGCCTTCTTCGACGCTGGTTTTGCGCAGGGCATGATTATCGCGCGTAACGAGGAGACCGGCCGGGCGCTGGCTGAGCGTTACGAGTACGCGTGGGCGCCGGAGGTTGGCAACCTGCGCGCACCGATTCTGGTGAACGTGACCCCGATTGGCATGGCCGGCGGCGAGGAGAGCGAGGAGCTGTCCTACCCCGAAGAGGCTATCGCCGAGGCTCAGGTGGTCTTTGACGTGGTGGCGATGCCCGTTGAGACCCCGTTGATTCGCGCGGCTCGTGCGGCCGGCAAGGAAGTTATTCACGGTGGTGAGGTGATTGCTCTGCAGGCTGCCGAGCAGTTCCGCCTGTACACCGGCGTGGAGCTCACTCCCGAGGAAGTTGAGGAGGCGGAGGCTCAGGCGAACTAGCCTCGCACCCGCCACTTCTTCGCCCCCGTAAGGGGCGCGACGCGTTAGAGGGCCCGGAAGGATTTATCCTTCCGGGCCCTCTTGGCTTTATCCGGCGCTTTGCGCCGAAATTTTTTGTAATTACACACAGCCTGGTACTTAAGGTTTTCCACATCTGTGGAGAAATCTGGGGAAAACTCTTACACCGGTGTAATTCATGCCGTGTGATTCACCCGTTTTGGGCTGTATCCACAGGTTTTAAACATGTACTCACACTCTTGGAATTACACGAATGTAGTTATGCACAGTGTGGAAAACCTCTGTGGATAACCCTTCTCTACGGCGGATTTCCGCGGGTTTCAGGCTCAAAAGCGGCCCTTGAACCACCGCTGCAGGCCCTGTTGCGGCGGTTCCGAAGACTCAGATGACTCGGGCTTCTTCACGAACGGAATAATCAGCAGGGTCGCGAGCGCGCCGCCGACAAAGCCCCCGAAGTGTCCCGCGTGGGAAATATGCGGGTTGAAGAGACTCTGCACCACACCAATGCCGATGAGCAGAATAAAGAGGCGTGCCGTGTCCTTCTGCTTCCGAAGAAGCAGAAGGACGAAGAACGCACCGTAGAGACCGTACACACCGCCTGACGCGCCCACGGCACCACGGTAGTAGTCGAAGAGGTACACGCTGCAGCCGGCACTCACGGTAGCCGCCATATATACGAAGAGGAACTTCCAGCGCCCCATCATGCGTTCGAGAGACACACCGAAGATGAAGAGGTAAACCATGTTCCACAGCAGGTGCGTCGGGTCGTTTTGTGAGTGCACAAACCCGTGCGTGATGAGGCGGTAGTACTCGCCGTGGTGAACACGGGGACCAGACATCATGCCGAGATTGTGTACCCAGCGGAACGGAATGATGAGCTGCAGGCCATACACCACGACATTAATCAGGATGAGCGTGTACGTAATATGCCAGTGACGGGCGATGAAGGAACGCGTCGGGCTCGAGGCGCCTCCGTTGAGCTCGCTGTAGCAGTCGGGACAGACTACGCCTGCACCCTGTGCCGTCTGACACTCGCCGCAGATGGCCCGGTTGCATCGTCCGCACCGGGTATAGCTGACGCGGTCGGAGTGGTTAACGCAGACCGTGGGGCTCTGCCCGTAGTTCATATAGTTGGGGAAGTTCTCCACTGCCTCTCCAAAGATTTTTATGCCGAATTTCCGAGAATTTTCAGGTTCAGTACCTGCCGTTTTGCCATTGCTGCGGGCTCTGCTGCGGCGGCTCCGAGGACTCGGGCTTCTTCACGAACGGCACGACTAGCAGGGTCAGCAGCACGCCGCCCACAAAGCCACCCGCGTGGCATGCGTGGGAAATATTCGGGTTGAAGAAGCTCTGCACCACACCAATGCCGATAAACAGCATAAAGAGGCGCGCAGTATCCTTTTGCTTCCTAAGAAGCAGGATGACGAAGAATGCGCCGTAGAGGCCGTACACGCCGCCTGAGGCGCCCGCCACGCTCGTTGAAGGAGCCAGCACGTGCACGCCGAAGGCACCAAAGACGATTGAGCCCAGGTACACCACAAGGAACTTCCAGCGCCCCATCATGCGTTCG
>NZ_KV810416.1:20367-39202 GCF_001812775.1 Rothia sp. HMSC068F09 | reverse complement strand
CTTCCAGCGCCCCATCATGCGTTCGAGAGATACACCGAAGATGAAGAGGTAAATCATGTTCCACACCAGGTGCATCGGGTCGTTTTGTGAGTGCAGAAAACCGTAGCTGATGAGGCGGTAATATTCACCGTGCTGGACGTAGGGCCACCACATCCTGCCGTGGTTGACCAGCCAACTGTTCGGAATAATCTGTTGCAGGCCGTACGCCACGACGTTAATCAGGATGAGCGTGTACGTAAGGTACCAGTGACGGGCGATAAAGGAACGCTTCGGCTTCGCGGTGCCTCCGTTGAGCTCCCTGTAGCAATCCGGGCAGACCGTACCGGCTCCTTGGTTCATCTGACATTCACCGCAGATGGCCCGGTTGCATCGTCCGCACCGGGCGTAGCTGACGCGGTCGGGGTGGTTGGCGCAGACCGTAGGGGTCTGCCCGTAGCCGGAGTAGTTGGGAAAGTTCTCCACTGAATCTCCAAAGATTTTGTGCCGGATGGTTCGGAACGGTGTACAGGCCATATAAGTTCAGGGGCCCGCCGGAAAAATCCTGGCGGGCCCCTGAACTATATGTGTTTTATCAACACACCAGAACGCTCCACGAGCCTTCTGAAGGGGTTTTAGAGCTTCTCGACGTCAATCGAGGAGATGACGACGTCCTTGACCGGGCGGTCCTGGAAGCCGGTCTCAACGCCCTCAATAGCGTCGACAACCTTCTTGGATGCCTCGTCAGCGACCTCACCGAAGATGGTGTGGCGGCCGTTCAGCCAGGGGGTCTCAACGGTGGTGATGAAGAACTGGGAACCGTTGGTGCCGGGGCCGGCGTTAGCCATTGCCAGCAGGTAAGGCTTGGAGAAGGAGAGCTCGGGGTGAATCTCGTCCTTGAACTGGTAGCCGGGGCCACCAACGCCCATGCCCAGGGGATCGCCACCCTGAATCATGAAGTCCTTGATGATGCGGTGGAACACGACATCCTTGTACAGGGGGGTGTTCATGATTTCACCGGTGCGGGGGTGCTTCCACTGGCGGGAACCGTCGGCCAGGCCGATGAAGTTCTCAACAGTCAGCGGTGCGTGGTTACCGAACAGGTTCACGACGATGTCACCGTAGTTGGTGTGGATAGTTGCCTTAGCAGTTGCATTAGTCATGGCTCTATTGTGGCACGGGCTGGCGCTCATTCGCCATACAACGTGTTTTTTCGCCCCGGGCGCACTGTCGGGCGGGCTTTTTAGGCCGGAATTGAATATCCTGAGAGGTGAACACTACGCGCGTCTCGGCGATTCTTACCGCCGCGACGCCCAACCGATGGAGGTCACCCCATGTTCTGCTGCAAGAAGCGTAAGGCTCGTAAGTCCGCCAAGGCCCAGGCTGTCGTCTCGTCCCTGGCTGCCGCTGAGTCCTCGCTTGAGGGCAAGGCCGCTGAGCTTTTCGCCGAGAAGCTGACCGGCAAGAAGAACGCCCTGAAGAAGGCCCGCAAGGCCACCGCAAAGACCGCTCGCGCCGCTGAGAAGGAGCTGGCACGCATCGAGCGCA
The DNA here is from genome assembly GCF_001812775.1 of Rothia sp. HMSC068F09. Lineage (NCBI taxonomy): Bacteria > Bacillati > Actinomycetota > Actinomycetes > Micrococcales > Micrococcaceae > Rothia > Rothia sp. HMSC068F09. Next base: position 37,678 of record NZ_KV810416.1, on the reverse strand, counting down.
ACGGCGGTAAGCGCCCCCGCAAGGGTCTGGCTTTCCTGGGCCTGGTTGTGGCGCTGGGTGTCGCAGGCGCGGCCGCATACAACGCTGCTCGCCCCGTTGAGGATCCCTGGAAGAACGCCTAAACGTTCTCCCGCCTCTAGCGCGTATCTAGCTTGAACGGCCGCTCTCCGGAGAATTATCCGGAGAGCGGCCGTTTTGCGTGCGTGGGATAAGCGTGGATGCGCGGTCACGTGTGAAGCCGCCGCCGTATTTTCCCGCAGCAGGACCCCGGATATGCGAAGAACCCCATGTCTTTCGACATGGGGTTCTCGTTCAAAAATAAACCGGCAACGACCTACTCTCCCACACCCACAAAAGTGCAGTACCATCGGCGCGAAGAGTCTTAGCTTCTGGGTTCGGAATGGAGCCAGGCGTTTCCCTCTTGCTATAATCACCGGAAAGTGGAGGCGAGGGGACTCGAACCCCTAACCCTCTGCTTGCAAAGCAGATGCGCTACCAATTGCGCCACGCCCCCGTGGTGCCCTACCAGTCTATACCAGCGGTTCGGACATCACCAAATCCTCACGGAAATTTTTTTCGTAAGACCCATCACAGCATCGCTAAGCCTCCCAAAAGGGAAGCCGACGCGCTACGCTCCCGTGATGACCTCGCCGGGCACATTCGCCTCACGCTTGGACACCGCGTTCAGCGGCCCAGACTCTTCCTGCAGGTAGCGGCGAATGGCTTCCTTCAGCTTCTCTTTTGCCTGCTCGTCCTTCGATGAGGGGCTCTTGAACCCCAGCTTAAGGGCGTCGTCCCGTCCGGCGGCTGGGTATTCCTGGCGGGCGTTCCACGTTAGCGCGAAAGTTGCGAGGGTGTTCAACTCAGCGGGTGTGACCGCCCTATCCAGGGCATCGGCTGCCACCGCCACGCGGGCCGGTTCCGCAACGCTCACAGCGATCTTCGTCTCGGCACCCGAGGGCACCTTCACCGCCTTAGAGATGGCAATCTGCGCGTAGAGCTGTATCTGCTTCACGCGCTCCTCTGAGGTGCCCAGACTGCCCAGGGCGCGGAAGCGACGAACCACGTCGGCATACTCGCCCTCCTCGATGACCGCGGTTAGGCGTAGCTCGTCCGCCATGGCGATCCCCTGGGTATAGTCCGCGTTGGTTCCCAGCGCGGCTGATGCATTGAGGAGCTTGAGCCACTGTTCCCGGTCAAGGGTTGCCGAATCGTTCACACGCAGCGGAGCGACCGGGGTATTGGCGCGCTGACCAACCCCCTGCGGGTCGTTAAACGGGTCTACGCCGCCGTAGGTGACGCTCAGACGCTGTATTGAGCCATAAACCGATAGTTGAGCCAGTGCTTCCGCAGCGGCCGGCAAATCCGCTTGTGCGGCCTCCGTGAGCGCCAGGGACCCCACCAGCCGCAGATTCTGCTCTTCGTTCCCCTTACCCACGTTGATGCGCTCCAGCGATTCAATGCGCAGGTAACGGGTATCGATATTTTCGCGCACACGACGCTCGCGGCGAGCCAGCAACTTTTCTACGGAAACCGTGACGGCGGCATCCTCACCCAGAAGGCCGGTAGCGGCGATGCGCGGTGCCGTAGCGATAAGACCACCCGCCAGGATGACGCCACCGGTCAGCAGCAGGGAACGTCGGGGAACCACCAGGTCGCGCCCACGCCGCTTTGCGGCGTCTCCTACGGCCGCGAAGCGGCCTCGCGCGCCGGTAGATTTGTCCGATTGACGAGATTCGGGAATCTGCGAAGAAGACATCGAGCCTCCGGGGATGAGCGACGGTCGAGGACCGCACAGAGTGAGAGATAGCGGAGTAAGAATACACCGATGGGGCATCAAGGTGGCGGAGCTTAGAGCGAGAGCCTGGACATAGAAGAGGCCTACCGGACGAATTATTCGTCCGGTAGGCCTCTTGGTTGTCTATTCAGCCAACCCTCGAATTTTTAGTCATCCGACTCAGCGATCTGCGGTGATGCAACGTTTGCCGACTCGGCGGCCAGCTCCGCAATACGAATCTCACCGGTCGTCGGGTCCTCGTACGGCACATACTCCGTACGACCGGCGGGCTCGGCATCCTCGTTCACATGGTTTTCTGCAATCAGGAAGCCGTGTGCACCCAGAATTTTAGCTACTCGGTCGATGTCCTGCGGGGTCGGGGTATGGTCGACCACGCGACGAATGTACTCGTTGATTCGCTGGTCACTCACGTATGCCTCACCGCGAGCAGCGCGGGACTGCATAAGCTGGCGGACCACTTCCTGCAGCTGTTCATCCGTCAGACGCATCTTCAGGATGGCCATCACGGCTGCACGGTCCTGAACGGGGACGTCCTTGGGATACCCAACGCTCAGCCAGTCGATTACTCGAGAGATGATGCCCTTATCAGGCATTGAGCCCCTCCTTCGATACTGTCATCATCATATTCACTGTGTGTTTCACGGTTCTAGTGACCTCCACCGGTGACGCCGAAAATATTCCAGCCGAACGTGTGGTGGATAAAGTCCTTAGCAACCCAGAGAATGGCGATGATTACGATTGCTACGATGATAGCAAAAACAATCCCGGCGGCAATTTTAGCCACCGTGCTCGGCGGCTCAATCTCCACCAGCTGGCCATCCGCCGTGTACTCGGTACGGCCCGCCATGAGGCGGAGGCCGAGCGCATACAGCGCCGGAAGACCCGCACCAAAGAAGAGACCGGCCATGAGCACCGGAATAATCTTGTTTACAATCTCCAACAGATATGCCATGGCTTACGAACCTGCCTTCTCAGTAGCAAGAGTCTGGTCTGCGGATGCCTCAGCGCTGGTGACTGCAGCGCCTTCCTTTTCATCCCAGTCGCCAGTCACGTTCGAAGCGTCAATGTTGTCCTTCTGGGAGTGACGCCACATCAGGAAGCAGAAGATAACCAGCAGAGCGAACACGGTCATTTCGCCAATGAACTGGGTGCCGGTCAGAGCATTCAAGCCGTGACCAATCAGCCAGGTTAGAGCACCCACAATCGCGGCAGCCGGCAGGGTAATCAGCCAGGCGACCACCATACGACCCGCCACGGACCAGCGAACCTCGGCGCCCTTTCGGCCCAGGCCACTACCCAGAATCGAGCCGGAGGCCACGTGGGTGGTGGACAGCGCCATGCCGAAGTGCGAGGAAGTCAGGATAATCGCGGCGGAGGCACCGTCGGCGGCCACACCCTGCGGGGTATCCACTTCAACGATGCCCTTACCCAGGGTGCGAATGATGCGCCAACCACCCAGGTAGGTTCCCAGGGCGATAGCGAGCGCACAGGCCGCCTTGACCCACAGGGGGATGGCGTCGTCGCTATTGAGAGAACCCGAAGCCACCAGAGCCAAGAAAATCACGCCCATGGTCTTCTGCGCATCGTTCGTACCGTGCGCCAGAGACATCAGGGATGCGGTAGCCACCTGACCCTTGCGGAAGCCGCTGTGCTTGCGCTCATCGGCCACAGGGGCAGCAATGCGGTACACCAGCCAGGTGCCGGTTGCCGACACAATCGCGGCAATGACGGGGGATAGAACCGCGGGGACAATGATCTTGGAGAGCACGCCCATCCACTGCACACCGTCGAAGCCGATGGCCACCAGCGCGGAACCGATCAGGCCGCCGAAAAGTGCGTGCGATGAAGAAGAGGGCAGGCCCAGCAACCAGGTCAGCACGTTCCAGAGGATGCCACCCACCAGGCCGGTAAAGACAATCAGCATCAGTGCGGGGCCGTTCGAGGTTACATCGATACGGTCCAGGTTCACGATGCCGCTACCGACCGAGCGTGCAACCTCAACGGAGAGGAAGGCACCCACCAGGTTCAGGGATGCGGAGAGAGCCACGGCTGTCTTCGGCTTCAACGCGCCGGTAGCGATGGACGTAGCCATCGCGTTGCCGGTGTCGTGAAAGCCGTTCGTAAAGTCGAAGGCGAGCGCGGTCAGCACCACGATCACGAGAATAATGAGTTCTGTAGTCACAAGAGAATTATCTGTCGCTTCCCCAAAAATCGAAAGTATTCGGTTTTAACACGAAATAACACGCAAACCCACACGATTGGGTGCGTGTTTCGTGGGGTTGTTCATCCATCATCCCGAGAAACCCGCTATCACTAGGCAAAAAGGGTGCACCCACCAGAATCATTAAGTTGTTTTATGTGGATTCTTCACTAAACATGGACATCGGGCGATATACCACACGCTGAGCGCCGGGGTGAGTTCATCTAGTGTTCACCTTCAGGAAGTTCCCAGATTTCCATTTGTGATGCGCGTCTATTACTCACCTCGCACTGAGTACCCCGTTATGCATTTACTGCAAATTCCCCGGCAGTCTACCGCGAAAGCTCTGAACCGAGTGAGCCGAAGGGGTGCAGCATATATAGCAAAGACCCCGCATCTCTCGATACGGGGTCTTTCTCAAAAATAAACCGGCAACGACCTACTCTCCCACACCCACAAAAGTGCAGTACCATCGGCGCAAAGAGTCTTAGCTTCTGGGTTCGGAATGGAACCAGGCGTTTCCCTCTTGCTATAATCACCGGAAAGTGGAGGCGAGGGGACTCGAACCCCTAACCCTCTGCTTGCAAAGCAGATGCGCTACCAATTGCGCCACGCCCCCGCTTCAGCGGAAACCACTGTTTAGTTATTTCCAGGCCTTGATGACCTCATTGTTCTGACGCTTTATTAGCGCCATCACAACAACACCCGAAAGAGCGATAATCAGAAAAACTTTCTTCATCTCTGCCTTTCACAGTGCGGAGTGGGCGTACCAAGAATCGAACTTGGGACCTCTTCGTTATCAGCGAAGCGCTCTAACCGTCTGAGCTATACGCCCTCCCTCTGCGGAATTTCTTCCGTAGAACGAGATATAACTATACAGGCGTTTAGAGGGAACACCAAATCAAAATGATATGTTATGCGTCACATATGCATGAAGGGGTTCAGCATCAAGATAGGACACACCACCAAAGCCCCCGCAGAACACAGAAAAGATAGCGCAAAAAGGGCGGCACCGCCTCCGCACGGAGACGATACCGCCCAATTCAAACTCGTAGTCGAGCGCTCTTAAGACTCGTCGCTCAGGGTCAGGGTCACGCCACCCACCAGCTTTGCAGCCAGGTTGTACAGGATAGCGGCAATCATACCCAGCAGGGTGAAGACCACGGTGTTCACCACGGCAAAAATCGTGGTTACCAGAGCCACCTGACCCAGCGAAATCATCTGCGAGATATCCACGGTGGTCGAACCGGTACCCAGCGAGCTAATCAGCTGGTTTACACCGGTAAAGGCACCCGAAGCCTGCAGGAACAGCCACAGAATCACCGAGGCCACGACGGTCACGATACCCAGAGCAATCGACAGCAGGAAGATCAGCTTTGCTACCGACCAGGTATCGACCTTCTGCACCACCAGGCGCGCGCGACGAATCTTCGAACGAGGCGCGGGGCGCACCAGCTGGCGACGCGAACCCGTCGGACGCTTAGCATTCACCGGGCGCTTGCCGGCAGGACGCTTAGCGGCTCCGGGACGGGCCTGACCTGAACGTGCCTGAGCCGGGCGGCGGGCACCAGACTTAGGGGCTCCCTTCTTAGACGCACCAGCTGCTGCCGAACGCTGCGCTGACGCGGAAGAGGAGCTCGCGGGAGTGCTGCTCATTAGTTACCTCCAGTAGCGGTGAGGTCGGCAGCCGCCGCTTCACCCTCGTTATCCGTGCCGGGAGCCGCAGAAGTATCGTCTGCTGCCTCGGCATTCTCAGTGTTTTCATCATCGCTGTCGTCCAGCTGACGATCCTGGTTACGGGCTACACCGATAATCGAATCGCCCTCACTGGGCTTTGCAAAGATAACACCCATGGTATCGCGTCCCTTCGCGGGAACCTCATTCACATTCGAACGAACAACCTTGCCGCTGGACATCACGACCAGGACCTCGTCCTCTTCATCCACGATGAGGCCACCCACCAGGGCGCCACGATCCTCCACAAGCTTAGCAACCTTAATGCCAAAACCGTTACGACCCTGAACGCGATATTCATCCACGCTCGTGCGCTTCGCGTAGCCACCCTCAGTCACCACGAAGACATAGGAGCCCTCAGTGACCACGTTGGCAGAAATCAGCTCGTCACCCTCGCGGAACTTCATGCCGGTCACACCGGAAGTCGAGCGACCCATGGGGCGCAACGAAGCGTCATCCGCGTGGAAGCGCAGGGACATACCGTTACGAGAAACCAGCAGGATGTCATCGGCAGCCGAAACGGTGAAGGCCGAAACAACCTCGTCACCCTCGCGCAGGTTGATGGCGATCAGGCCCGCGGTACGGTTCGTGTCGTAATCGCTCAGGCGGCTCTTCTTCACCATGCCGCCACGGGTTGCCAGCACCAGGTACTCAGCGTCCTCGTAGCTCTTGAGCTCCATCACCTGGGCGATGTGCTCGCCACCCTGGAACTCCAGCAGGTTCGCAATGTGCTGGCCCTTCGCGTCGCGGCCGGCTTCCTGCAACTCGTAGCCCTTCGCGCGGTACACGCGGCCCAGGTTCGTGAAGAACAGAATCCAGCTGTGCGTGGTAGTCACGAAGAAGTGCTCCACCACGTCATCGCCGCGCAGGGAGGCGCCCTTAATGCCCTTACCGCCGCGGTGCTGGCTACGGTACTGATCACTGCGGGTGCGCTTGATGTAGCCGCCGCGAGTAATCGTCACCACGACCTCCTCCTCGGGGATGAGGTCTTCCATCGACATGTCGCCGTTGTAGCCGTACATGATCTGGGTGCGACGGTCATCGCCGTAGCGGTTCACAATCTCGCCCAGCTCCTCAGAGATAATCTCGCGCTGGCGAGTCTCGGAAGCAATAATCGCGTTGTACTCGGCGATCATGCGCATCAGCTCGTCGTGGCGGTCCTGAATCTTCTGGCGCTCCAGAGCGGCCAGGCGACGCAGCTGCATGTTCAGGATGGCCTGCGCCTGAGCCTCGTCAATCTGCAGGAACTCCATCAGGGCGGTGCGTGCCTCGTCCGCGGTGGGGGAGCGGCGAATCAGGGCGATAACCTCGTCCAGGGCATCCAGAGCCTTGAGCAGGCCGCGCAGGATGTGCGCCTCTTCCTCCGCCTGGCGCAGACGGTAGCGGGTACGGCGGACGATAACATCCAGCTGGTGGTTGACCCAGTGGCGCACGAAAGCATCCAGGGACAGGGTGCGGGGCACGCCGTCCACGATGGCCAGCATGTTCGCGGAGAAGTTCTCCTGCAGCTGGGTGTGCTTGTACAGGTTGTTCAGCACAACCTTCGGGGAAGCATCGCGCTTGAGCACAATCACCAGGCGCTGACCGGTACGACCCGAGGTCTCGTCGCGCAGGTCGGCGATACCGGTGACCTTGCCGTCCTTGATGAGCTCGGCAATCTTGATGGCCAGGTTATCCGGGTTTGCCTGGTAGGGCAGCTCGGTGACGACCAGGCAGGTGCGTCCGTGGATTTCCTCGACGTTGACCACGGCGCGCATGGTAATCGAACCGCGGCCGGTGCGGTACGCATCCTCAATACCCTTGGTGCCCAGAATCTGCGCACCGGTCGGGAAATCCGGGCCCTTGATGCGAGCCATCAGAGCGTTCAGCAGCTCTTCGTTGGTGGCGTGCGGGTTCTTCAGGAACCACTCCACACCCTCGGCCACCTCGCGCAGGTTGTGCGGGGGAATGTTGGTCGCCATACCCACGGCAATACCCGAGGAGCCGTTAATCAGCAGGTTCGGGATGCGCGCGGGCAGAACGGTCGGTTCGAGAGACTTACCGTCGTAGTTCGGCTGGAAATCGACGGTGTCCTCGTTGATGTCGCGCACCATCTCCAGGGCGATGGGGGCCATCTTCGTCTCGGTGTATCGGGGAGCCGCTGCGCCGTCGTTACCGGGGGAGCCGAAGTTGCCCTGTCCCAGTGCCAGCGGGTAGCGCATAATCCAGCTCTGAATCAGACGCACGAGGGTGTCGTAGATGGCCCTATCGCCGTGGGGGTGGAACTGACCCATGACGTCGCCGACCACGCGGGCGCACTTGTTGAAGGCGCGGTCCGGGCGGTAACCGCCGTCGTACATTGCGTAGATGACGCGACGGTGCACGGGCTTGAGGCCGTCACGGACATCCGGCAGGGCACGACCGATGATGACGGCCATCGCGTAGTCCAGGTAGGAGCGCTGCATTTCGGTTTGCAGGTCCACCTGTTCAATGTGGCCGTGGTGGTCCACGATCTCGGTGTCACCGGCGCTGACGACGTCAGCTCCGGTCACTTCGTTCTGCTGTTCTTCGCTCATTATTTCCCTCAATAAATCACTCGGTTATATAACCCATATTGCATATTCTCCAGGAGGAATATGTCGTGCGGGTTAGATATCGAGGAATCGGATGTCCTTTGCGTTCTGCTGGATAAACTCACGGCGAGCCTCAACGTCCTCACCCATCAGCACCGAGAAGATCTGATCCGCGGCAGCCGCGTCCTCCATCTTCACCTGCAGAAGGGTACGGCGCGCCGGATCCATGGTGGTGTCCCACAGCTCGGTGTAGTCCATCTCGCCCAGACCCTTGTAACGCTGAATACCGTTGTCCTTGGGCAGACGCTGGTTATTCGCCAAACCACGTGCCAGAGCCTCGTCGCGCTCTGCATCGGAGTAGACGTAATCGTGCGGGGCGTTCGACCACTTGATGCGGTACAGCGGCGGCTGAGCCAGGTACACGTAACCGGCCTCGATCAGCGGGCGCATGAAGCGGAAGAGCAGGGTCAGCAGCAGGGTCGTGATGTGCTGGCCGTCCACGTCAGCATCGGCCATGAGCACGATCTTGTGGTAACGGGCCTTTTCGATGTTGAAGTCGTCGCCGATGCCGGTACCGAAGGCGGTAATCATCGCCTGAATTTCGGCGTTCGACAGGGCGCGGTCCAGGCGAGCGCGCTCGACGTTCAGGATCTTACCGCGCAGCGGCAGAATGGCCTGAGTGTTCGGGTTACGGCCCTGAACCGCCGAACCACCCGCGGAGTCACCCTCCACCAGGTAAATCTCAGAGATCGACGGGTCCTTCGAAGAGCAGTCCTTGAGCTTACCGGGCATGGAGCTGGTCTCCAGCAGGCCCTTGCGGCGGGTCGTCTCACGGGCCTTACGGGCGGCGATACGCGCCTGGGCGGCGGTAATCGCGCGACGCACAATATCCTTGGCCACTGCGGGGTTACGGTCGAACCAGTCGCTCAGGTGATCGTTCACCTCGCGCTGGGTGAAGGACTTCGCCTCCGAGTTACCCAGCTTGGTCTTCGTCTGGCCTTCGAACTGCGGCTCGGAAATCTTAATCGAGATGACCGCGGTCAGGCCCTCACGCACGTCTTCACCGGTGAGGTTATCGTCCTTATCGCGCAACAGCTTGTTGTCGCGAGCGTAACGGTTCACCAGGGAGGTCAGCGCGGCACGGAAACCCTCTTCATGAGTGCCACCCTCGTGGGTGTTGATCGTGTTTGCGTAGGAGTAGACGGATTCCTTGTACGCACCGGTCCACTGCATGGCCACTTCCAGGCTCATGTTACGGTCGGAATCCTCGGATTCGAAGGAGACAATCTCTTCGTTCACGATGGTCTTCGCGCCGGCGTTCAGGAAGTGCACGTAGTCAAACAGACCGTTGTCGTAACGGTAAGTGACGGTCGTGAAACCGTCAGCGTTCGCACGCACTCGGTTGAGAGTGTTTTCCTTTTCCTCTTCGGCAACCTCGTCACCGGTGAACTTCTCGCGCTCATCGGTCAGGGTGATGGTCAGGCCCTTATTCAGGAAGGCCATCTGCTGGAAGCGAGCGCGCAGGGTCTCAAAATCGAACTCGACAGTCTCGAAAATCTCGGGATCCGGGTAGAAGGTCTGAATCGTGCCGGTCTTATCGGAGGGCTCGCCGCGACGCAGGGGACCGTCGGGCACGCCACCGTTGGAGAAGGAGATGTGCCACGCGTAGCCCTGGCGGTGCACCTCGGTAATCACGCGGGTCGACAGGGCGTTCACCACGGAGATACCCACGCCGTGCAGACCACCGGAGACCGAGTAGCCGCCACCGCCAAACTTACCGCCGGCGTGCAGCACGGTCATGACGACCTCGACGGTGGACTTGTGCTCGGTGGGGTGCTCATCCACGGGAATACCGCGACCGTCATCCTTGACGCGCACCGCGCCATCAGCCTGGATGGTCACGTCGATTTCGGAGGCGTAACCGGCGAGCGCCTCGTCCACGGAGTTATCAACGACCTCGTAGACCAGGTGGTGCAGACCGCGCTCGGTGGTCGAGCCGATGTACATGCCGGGGCGTTTACGAACCGCCTCCAAGCCTTCCAGCACGGTGATGTCGGACGCACCGTATTCATGGGGCTGTTCAGGTGCCACGAGGGGAAACTCCTTGGGTAAGCCGGGCACCGGCAGGGAGCCGCGAACACTGCCGAGGGTAGCCTAGAACGCCTCGGTGCGGCGCGTGAAGCGCCCTCGGGGACTCGCGGTGCCGGCGGCGCCCGGGTGGGCGCACTTTACGCATTGTCCCTTTTATTTTACCGAGCAAGGGGGTATTAAAGCCATCCAGCGCGCCATTTTTTGGGCAATTCACCCATATTCCACCCCCTCAAACGCCCGTGATGGCCCCTGAGAGACGCTCAACCCCCTCCCCGGTGAGGGGGGATACGCCTCGGTTATGCGGCCGGGATGCGGGCACTTCCGAGGTTTTACTTCTTCAAGCGGTCCGGTTTCGAGGCAAAAATTCGTTCCGCGCGCACCGCCGACTCTCCTACCCGTAGGTATCGCGCACCCCGCGCATTCCGGAGGCGCGACGATACCCGCGCTGGTTCCAGCGGCCGTTGTTCGGACCCAGGATTCGCACCTGCGCCACCACGCCCTCGCCAAGCTCTCGACGGAAGAGCTCGATAAGTTGCCCGTGCATCAGGCGCAGCTGAGTGGCCCAGGCGGTGGAGTCGCACTGCACCTGAACGATAGAGTTCTCGAAGCTGAGAGGTTTGGTGTGCGCGGCGATTTCGGGACCAACGAGTTCAGCCCAGCGGGCCAGAACGCTCGAGACGGCCACGGGCTCTTTCCAGCCTCGGGACCGAATCAGCGCGCTCACGATACCCCCGAGCGGCTTGGGATCGCGGGAGCTTTCACCGGGGCCGCTGTACCCGCCCATGACGCGGGGATCCCACCCCTGTGCGCGTTCGCGACGTTTCTTGGGGGCGGTTCCGGACATCGCGGCGCCGAACTCGCGCATAATTTTTCGCGCCGAGAAAGCGTTGAGGGGCGCCTCGCCGCGTTCCTGGGCGGCCACGCGCATACGAGTCAGCAGGGCCGCGGGGGCGTCCACCTCGTCTCGGTAAAACTCGCCGAAGCTATCGACCTCGCTGCCGGATGTTTCACGTGAAACAGTGCTGTCGAGCTCACGGGCGTCAGGGGCCGGGGAAGGCACCGGCAAGGAATCACCGAAGGATTCAACGAGGGGGACGGCGCCCTCTCCGGGATGGTTACTCATGATCCCCACCGGCGATAGGATTCTCGGTTAACGTTTCGTCGCTTTCCTCGACGGAGGGCTCGCCGGTGTTGCCTTCTGCGTTCCCATCGCGAGTGCCGGGCGACGGCACGTACTCCGCGTGTCCGGGAGTTACTGACACCAGGCGGTATTCACCCAGCTCCTCCGGAATATCCGTGAGTACGGCGCACGTAATGAGCACCTGCTCCGCCGCGGCGACCATAGCGCCCAGGCGGTGGCGACGCGCCGAATCGAGCTCGGCGAAGACATCGTCAAGAATCAGGATGGGGGAGGCACCCGGAGAAGAATCGTCCTCCACGTGAACAAACCACGAAGCCAATTTCAGGGCCAGGGCAAACGACCAGCTCTCACCGTGCGAGGCAAAATGCTTAACCGGAAGGCCGCCCAGCAGCAGGGTCACGTCCTCACGGTGCGGCCCCACCAGCGTCACGCCGCGCTCAATTTCCTCGGCGCGACGCTCGGCGAAACCGCACAGAAGCGCCTCCTTCAAGTCCTTGATGCTCATGAGGGCCGCGTGTTCGAGAGAGCGCTCACCCATGCTTGCGAAGACGGTGGACTCGTAGGTGAACCCCACGTCCTTAGAACCGTCCGTCAGCCCAGCGTAGGCGCGACGCAGCTGGGGGAGTAGGCGCTGCAGCAGACGGAAGCGCGCAGAGAGCAGTTGTGCCCCCATCAGGGCAAGCTGGTCATCCCACACTGCAAGGGTACTCAGTGCGTTCTCGTCGCGAGCGCGGCGCTGCATCGACTTGAGCAGCGAATTACGCTGCCGCAAAATCCGCTCGTACTCGCTGCGGTACCCCGACACCACGGGGCGCAGTGAGACGGCCAGCTCATCCACAAATCGACGACGACCGGCGGGATCGCCCTTCACCAATTGCAGGTCCTCGGGGGAAAACAGCACCGTGCGAGCAATACCCAGAGCTTCCTTAGCGCGCACCGGGGCAGCCCGGTTAATGCGCACGCGATTCGCCTGACCGGGAGCCACCTCAAACTCGGTCACGGTCTGCTGCGAACCGCGCACAGTGCGGGTGCGGATGTAGGCTCGAGCGGCACCCACGCGCACCAGCGGACCATCGTGGCTCACCCGGTGCGAAGAGAGGGCGGCCGCGTACTCAATGGCCTCCACGATATTTGTTTTTCCCACGCCGTTCGAACCCAGAAAAACCGTCACCCCGGCCGATAGAGGCAGGTTGAGCAGCGCGTAGGTGCGGTAATCCAGCAGCGAGATGTGGTCGATGTACACCGGACGGCTCCTTTCGTGCGGTTCGGTCGAGGAGGGGATAGGCGCGGACGGGGAAAGCACAGCCCCGCGAGCCTTCCCCGGGCAGAGCCTCGGGAGGCGCGCGGGGCGGCAAGCTACTAGTTCGAGGGCAGACGCACCGGCATCAGCAGGTAGCGGTAGTTGCGGTCATCCTCAGCCAGCGGCTCGTCCTGACCCGAAATCACGGCGGGCTTGGGCGCGTCGGTGAAGGAGAAACGCACGAACTCGGTGCCGAACACCTTCAGACCGTCCAGCAGGTAGGAGGGATTGTACGCCACGGTGATGTCGTCGCCGGAGAGGTGAGCTTGCAGGGTTTCGGAGGCCTGAGCCTCGTCGCCGCGGCCCGCATCGATGGCAACCGAACCCTGGGTGAACTTCAAGCGCAGCGGAGTGTTGCGCTCAGCCACGAGCGAGATACGGCGAGCCGCCTCGGTCAGGTCGGAGGTGCGAACCACCGCGTGGATGGGGGTCTGCTCGGGGAAGAGAGCACGGATGTTGGGGTAATCGCCGTCCATCAGAACGCTCGTGGTGCGGCGGGTACCGGCGGCAAAACCTATCAACTCGCCGGCGGCGGGCAGCGCAATGGAGAGCTCGCCGGAGCCGGAGAGAGTGCTACCGACCTCGGAAACGGTCTTGGCCTTTAGCAGAACAGCCGCCTGAACGTCGGGGTTGACGGGGTTCCACTTGATTTCGCGCATAGCCAGACGGTAGCGGTCGGTGGCGAGCAGGGTCATGGTGTCGCCGTTGATCTCGACTCGAATACCGGTCAGCAGGGGCAGGGTCTCGTCCTTGGACACCGCAATCTGAACCTGCTTGACGGCTTCAGCAAATTCGGCGCCGTCGACGGTACCGGAAATTTCGGGCAGCTCAGGCAGCTCGGGGTAATCGGCCACGGGCATGCCGGCCAGCTGGAAGTTAGCGGAACGGCAGTGCAGACGAATCACGGACTCATCAGCGGTGAATTCGACCTCAGCGTTCGGAAGAGAACGGCAGATTTCGGCCAGGATCTTACCGGGAACAAGGCACACGCCCTCGGCCTGAACATCGGCGGCGATAACCTGGCGGGCGCTGGTTTCGTGATCAAAGCTTGCGATGCTGACTTCGCCGGCGGAGGCGGTAATCAGCAGACCGTTGAGCACGGGGGAGGTAGGACGCAAGGGCAGGGAGCGTGCCGTCCAGCCGACTGCTTCGGCGAGGACATCGCGTTCAACGGTGAATTTCATCGAGAAGGCGCCTTTCACGGTGGTAGAGATTCGGTTTATGGCGCACGTAAAGCTGAACTGCGAGAGAGCCGGAAGGTTTCGCCTGCTCTAGTGCGCGGTGCCCGTGCGCGCGCGTCTATCCATCCTACCGGAATCCAGACGAATTGTAATTACAGGGATTCGCGGTGAGTACGGTCGGTTGCCAAGGTTATCAGTCCCGCATTTTTGTAATTACAAAGAACCACGAAGGAATCCTTAGAACGCATCGAAAATAGATTCGAAATCAGACTTCCAAAAATGTGGGTTTCTCACCAAAACCAACAGGGGAGAATGAATCAAAGAAAGCGCTTACTATCGCCTAGTGTTTCCTGAAATCACGACGGGCGAGCGCACCGAGTAACTCAAAATGCATATCGAACTTCCCGACAGCCTGGGGCGAGGAAATGTTTCATGTTATGGGGAGGATTTTTTCTTTAAGTACAGTAGTATTATTAACGCTTGTGGAAACGGTGGAAAACCCCGCAGAGCCCAGCAATGACGCGGAAGTAGCCTGTGGACATTAAGTGGAGGAACCCTCCCCAAACTAAGGATGCATTGTGTATGAATATTTATGCATTTACTCTCTTCCACATCTTTTGAATATTCATGCACTTAACGTCCACACGAGCGCCGGAGTTAAAGCACAGCTTATCCACACCCCACATTTCAGGGCTCGGTCAGCCGAAAATCGTGGCCAAAAATAACCCTATCCCTCTTGAATCACCCCGGCATCCCCTATAAAACGCCTTGTCAGCGGCTTATAGGGGATGCATGTGGGTCCGCGGGCCTATCCGGCGGCGCGCTGTTCCTGGCGAATGAGGTTCGTCAGCTCGGTCACCTGATTGAAAATCGTCTGCCGCTCAGCCATCTGCGCGCTCACCTTACGCACCGCGTGCATCACGGTCGTGTGGTCGCGGCCGCCCAAATCATTACCGATACGCGGCAGAGACATCTCGGTCAGCTCACGGAGCAGATACATCGCCACCTGGCGGGCGTTCGTGAGCGTGCGGGTGCGAGACTTCGACTGCATATCCTCGATGGACACATCGAAATACTTTGCCACCGTCGAGAGCACCAGCGCCGAGGTAATCTCGGCACCGCCCGTATCCGACAGCAAATCCTTCAAATAGGTCTCAGCCTCTGCCAGGGTGATGGGCTCCGGAGGCTTCTTCATCGAGGCGGCGGCACTCGCGCGAATCAGAGCACCCTCCAACTCGCGAATATTGGCCGTGACATGGGAAGCAATGTATTCCATAACGTCATCGCGCACCGGCAAAATCTCGCTCTGAGCCTTCTTTCGCAGAATCGCGATGCGGGTCTCCAACTCCGGAGGCTGCACATCCACGTTCAGACCCGACCCGAAGCGCGAACGCATCCGCTCGGCAAAACCGGTCAGCTGCTTCGGAGGCAAATCCGAAGTAATCACAATCTGCTTCTGGTGGTTGTACAGCGCGTTGAAGGTATGGAAAAACTCCTCCATCGTCGCCTCTTTACCGGCCAGGAACTGGATATCGTCGATCAAAAGCACGTCAACGTTACGGTAAATCTGCTTGAACGACGAACCCTCGTCGTCGCGAATCGAGTTGATGAAATCGTTCGTGAACTCCTCCGAATTCACGTAGCGCACGCGCAGGTTCGGGTACAGGTACTTGGTGTAGTGGCCGATCGCGTGCAGCAGGTGGGTCTTACCCAGACCCGAACCGCCGTAGATGAAGAGCGGGTTGTACACGATGCCGGGCTGCTCTGCCACGGCGAAGGCGCTTGCATGAGCAAAGCGGTTGGACTGGCCGATCACGAAGGTATCGAAGGTGTAATTCGGGTTCAAGCGAGCAGAGCTATCCCAAGTCGGAGCGTTTTCCGGGTCTTCGTGCTGGGTCACAACCGGCGCGGCCTGGGCCTGGACGGGAGCCTCACTGTGCGCAGTGTGGAAAGCGGTTCGTTCTGCCTCGAGGGCCTGTAGCGAGGGACGAGTCACCTGCTCATCCGCAGGGACGTGTGCCTCGGAATCCGGTGCCGGATGCGGCTCAGTGTAGTGCTCGAAAGCTCGGGAGCCAGCGGGGGCCTCACGGCGGGCGGGCTCGGCGTAGGGAGCTGCACCGGAATAGCCAGAAGGCTCATCGGGAACCTGGTGGGCCGCGGCAATTGCGGGTTCGACGGGTGCGGCCTGTTCCGGCTCATTAACGTCCTGACTTGGGCATTCAATGGGAACCATCGCCTCGTTCACATCGAAAAGTGCGGTGGTGGAGGGGCCGAATGCCTCGTGCAGTGCGGCGCGGAAAGGCGCTGTAATTTGCTCCTCAAACACGGCGCGGGTGAGTTTATTGGGCACCTCGATGATGAGGCGCGAAGATCCCATCAGACCCTGGGGGCGCGCAAGGTTCACGAACCCACGCTGGCGCGCCGTGACGTTCGGGTCGCTGCTCAGGATAGACAGCAGGTGCGCCCATCGCGCCTGAAGTGACTCGGTCATAGGGGTCTTTACCTCCGCTCAATCTGCCGCAGAAGACGTTGGGGAGCTCAACAGAGTGCCAACAAAGCCAGAACCTTCCGCAGGTCATTAAGATTCTACCCGCTTAATGCACAGGCAATTGACGTTTTCCACAAGAGTTTTCCACACGGTGGAAAAGTTGTAATTACAGGGGTGGACAAAGGATGGAAAACGGTGGAGAACTCGCCGACTTCCCTGTAATTACAGGGGGCAGTGCGTTTGTACATGCCTGTGGATAAGTGTTGCACAATGTGCTATTCGGGGAGGATGTGCACCGCGGTGGATAGTCGCGATCCCGCGTTATCCCCAGGGATGTCATGGGGATGGTGGAGCATGCGAGCGGAGCGTAGCGTGTTCCCATTAGGGTTCCCCCTCGGCCTCTCATAAACACCCGGTTGTTACCAACAACCTTCCTCAACTTCGCACCCAGTCCCCATAAGGAGCCTGGAATCACGCGGAAAAAAGCAAAAAGAACTTGATTTACTCCCGCCACTCTTCTAAAGTTGTGCTGTTGTGTGTGCACCGCCTACCGCGAATAGTCGCGATACCTCCGTGCACCAAGAAGCGTACGGTTCCGACACCCCGTGAGGGCGAGAACCGCGAAAATCAAGGAGACAAAGTATGAGCAAGCGTACTTTCCAGCCGAACAACCGCCGTCGCGCCAAGAAGCACGGCTTCCGTCTGCGTATGCGTACCCGTGCAGGCCGCGCGATTCTGTCGAACCGCCGCGGTAAGGGCCGCGCAAAGCTCTCGGCCTAATCACGGCATATAGTTCGCCCGCCGATGCACACGCATCGGCGGGGGG
>NZ_KV810416.1:0-20267 GCF_001812775.1 Rothia sp. HMSC068F09 | reverse complement strand
CCCCCCGCCGATGCACACGCATCGGCGGGCGAACTATCATTAAGCGTAGAAAATGCGGAGGCCGGCCCTGCCGAGCCTCCCCACCATGTAAAGGGGGAGACGTGCTGCCTCAACGGCACCGAATGCGCACCGGCGCTGAATTCTCCCACGCCTTCCGTTCCGGCATCCGCAGTGGACGCCGGAACATCGTTGTATCTACGGCGAAAAATCCCGGAAAAACAACCCGGGTAGGTTTCATTGTGTCGAAGGCGGTGGGCAACGCGGTGACCCGCAACCTGGTTAAGCGCCGGTTGCGTGAGCTTGCCGCGCTCACCTGCGCCGCGCATCCGGAAGGGTACGCCATCGCTGTGCGAGCGCTTCCTGCCTCCGCACAGGCAGACTGGTCTCAGCTCCGTAAAGACTACGAGTCTGCTCTCGAAACGACCCTCGCCAAGCTCAACCGGCCCTCAACGACCGAGGGGCAACAGTGAGCCGTCACCGTACTTCACGCCGTGAGGAATGTTTCCACTCCCATCACAGCAGCACGTATAGCGCCGCGGAGCCCCTCATCGGCCCCGATGAGCTGCTGGCATTAGCCCCCAACGAGTTTGTGCACCCCGAATCTTTTCTGCAGGCCCTCTACGTTCTGCCGCAGAATCTGCTGATTGCGTGCATGAAGGCCTACCGCACGGTCGTTTCCCCGCTCTACGGGAACGTGTGCCGCTATTACCCAACCTGCTCGGCGTACGCCCTGGAGGCGTTTACCACCCACGGCGCGTTGGGCGGGCTTTCTCTGACGGTGCGGCGCATCCTGCGGTGCGTTCCCTGGGCGACCGGTGGCATTGACCCGGTTCCCGCGGGGCGGCGAGTCTTCGCCCCGGGAGCAGAGCCCAAGATTATTCTGCTCAACCACCCCGACCGTTACATGCCATCTCACACCTCTCAAGCCCGCCCCGAGTAGGCGGCGCCTTCGACTTACCGACTTTGTAAAGTCCTTAAGGAGTATTCCTCGTGAATCCTATCGACATGATTCTTTGGCCGTTTAAATGGATCGTTTCCGTGGTCCTATGGCTGTTCCACACTCTTTTCACCTCGCTGGGTATGGACCCCGCCTCCGGCCTAACTTGGGTTCTGTGCATCATCTTCCTGACCCTGGTGATGCGTACCCTGACCATCCCGCTATTCGTCAAGCAGATCAAGGCCATGCGCGGTATGACCGCAATGCAGGGTGATATGGCGAAGCTGCAGGAGAAGTACAAGGGTAAGAAGGACCAGCTCTCCCGCCAGGCCATGGCCCAGGAGCAGATGGAAATGTACCGCAAGCACGGTACGAACCCCTTCGCCTCCTGCCTGCCGATTCTGGCTCAGATGCCGATCTTCTTCGGTCTGTACCAGGTGCTGATGGGCGTGCCCACCGCAGCGCAGAATAACCAGGGTGTGCTCATGCTGCCGGCTGAGCTGGTGCACCAGTTCAACGACTCCCAGATTTTCGGTGCTCAGCTCTTCGCAACCATGATGCACCCGGGCGCCGGCGACGCCACCGCGACGGTAATCCAGGCCGCCATCATGATTGTGATGATGAGTGCCACCCAGTTCTACATCCAGAAGCAGCTGAGCGTGAAGAACATGTCGGAGGCTGCCCTGAACTCCCCGATGTTCCGTCAGCAGCAGATGATTATGTACATCTTCCCGATCATCTTCGCTGTTTCCGGTATTAACTTCCCCCTCGGTGTGATGTACTACTGGACCGTCTCGAACCTCTGGTCGCTGGGTCAGCAGTGGTGGGTCATCCGCAACAACCCGACCCCCGGTTCCCAGGCCGAGCGTGAGCTGAACGCCCGCCGTGCGGCGAAGGGCCTACCCCCGGTGGGTAAGACCCGCGAGCAGCACGAGAAGGACCTGCAGGAGGCGCGCGAGCGTGCCGCAGCCGGTCAGCGCCAGCAGCCGGTGAGCAAGAAGCGCCAGAAGCAGCAGCGCAATAAGCAAAGCGGAAAGATGTAGGCTTTCCACCCATTTGGGCCGGGCTCACGCCGCGTAAGGCGCGGGCCCGGCGCCGTGTATGAGATACTTTGTACCCCCAAACCCCGCATATACCCGAGGATAATCGTGACTGAAGCTATGGAATATGAGGAGCAGCTCGGCGACGAGCAGTTCGTGGATGAGGCCGCCGAAGGCTACGAGGAGATTGACGATATTGAGGAAGAAGGCGATATTGCCGCCGATTACCTCGAAGAGCTCCTAGACATCGCCGATCTGGACGGCGACATTGACATCGAGGTGCGCAATAACCGCATTTATCTTTCGGTCGTCAATGACGACGATGACAACGAAGAGCTGCGCCACCTGGTGGGTCGCCACGGCGAGGTATTGGACGCCCTGCAGGAGCTGGTGCGCCTGTCCGTCCTGGCCGGCAACGGCACCCGCTCGCGCCTGATTCTGGATATCGCAGGTTACCGTGCCGAGCGCCGCGAGTACCTGGAGAAGATTGCCGCCGAGGCTATCGAGAAGGTACGCGCTACCGGCCGCGACGAGCACATGAAGCCGCTGAGCCCCTACGAGCGCAAGGTGGTGCACGATGTGGTAGCCGCCGCCGGCCTGTACAGCGAGTCGGAGGGTGAGGGTCCGCGCCGTCACGTCGTGATTTCTCTCCCCGAGGTAGGAGTCTAAGGTGGAGGAAACGAAGGTAACTCTGAACGAGAATGAGCACGCTGCCGCCGAGGCCGTGTTCGGTGAGCGCCTGCCTCTGGCGGAGCGCTACGTGCAGCACCTTGCGACGACCGGCATCGAGCGAGGGCTGATTGGTCCCCGCGAGGTTCCGCGCCTGTGGGCCCGCCACGTGCTCAACTGTGCCGTGGTGCAGGAATATATCGCCCCGAATGCCTCTGTGGCCGATGTTGGCTCGGGTGCGGGCCTGCCGGGCCTTTGCTTGGCCATCGCCCGCCCGGATCTGAAGCTGACCCTGATTGAGCCGCTGGAGCGTCGCGTCATTTGGCTCAACGAGGTGATTGAGGACCTGGGGCTGGAGAACGTGACCGTGATGCGCTCGCGCGCCGAGCAGGCCGTAGGTGCCGTGGACGCGGATGTCGTCACCGCCCGTGCCGTATCCGCCCTGGTGGGACTGTTGGATATCACCCTGCCGATTCTGCGTGGCACCGGCGAGCTGCTGGCCTTGAAGGGTCGCAGCGCCTCCGAGGAGATTACCAAGGCGAAGAAGAAGCTGAACCGCTACGGTGCCCGCGAGACCGAGATTCTGACGGCGGGTGCCGACCTGCTGGAGGAGCCGACCACGGTGGTGCGCGTGCGCCTCTAGGGTTGCAGGGCCCGGGGTGTGGCGGAGACGCGAATACCCCGTGAATGGTTATAGATACTTGACGAAAGGTGGCGTCGTGCCGGGGGAGTGGAAACACTCACTCGGTACGGCGCCACCTTTCTGCGCCTGAGGCTTGTATCCAGAATGACTCCTCACGTGGAGTATTGACGCCGCGGCGGGTACCCTTGAAGGAGGGGTTGAACTTCGGGCTGAGGTTGGCAATGCTTTGAAAGCGGCAGATACCTGTCGTACCCCGCGCATCTTCTTGGATTGTGCCTGCGAGTCGTGATGTTTCACGTGAAACATCACGCACGGTCAAAGACATCAATGTTTCACGTGAAACATTGATGTCTATGGCGTCTAGCGCATGCGGGGGAGGTGCACCTCGGTTCCCATGATGGGGAACGATACATGCCATGCCCGCCCTTGGCACCCCAGAAACATCAACGCGAATTACGACTCGGATTACGGAAGGCACCCGATGACTCACCACGCCCAGAAAGCGGCCGCAGATCTACTCCCCAAGCCTGTGCATACGCGTGTCTTTACCGTGTCGAATCAGAAGGGGGGCGTGGGGAAAACCAGCACCGCCGTCAACCTTGCCGCCGCGCTCGCGGAAGCCGGCCTAAACGTTCTTGTCATCGATAACGACCCGCAGGGTAATGCGTCGACCGCTCTAGGCATTGAGCATGGCGTGGATGTGCCCAGCGTCTATAACGTGCTCATCGAAGATAAGCCTCTCGCCGAGATTGTGCAGGAATGTCCCGATATGCCCGGTCTGTTCTGTGCACCGGCCAACATCGACCTTGCGGGTGCTGAAATTGAGCTGGTCTCTCTCGTGGCGCGAGAGACCCGCCTCAAGAACGCCCTGGTGGACTATACGGAGTGGCGCGAGAAGCAGGGGATGCCTCGCCTCGACTACGTATTTATCGACTGCCCGCCGAGCCTCGGTCTCCTTACCGTGAACGCCTTCGTGGCCGCCGAGGAGATTCTAATTCCGATTCAGTGCGAGTACTACGCCCTCGAGGGTCTGAGTCAGCTGCTCAAGAATATTCAGATGATCCAGAAGCATCTGAATTCGAAGCTTCGCATTAGCACGATTCTGCTCACCATGTATGATGCTCGCACCAACCTGGCCTTCCAGGTGGCGGAGGAGGTGCGTGAGCACTTCCCGCAGGAAACCCTGGGTGTGAAGATCCCTCGCTCCGTGCGTATCTCCGAGGCACCTAGCTACCAGCAGACCGTCATCACGTACGATTCTTCCTCGACCGGCGCCCGCGCTTACCGAGAGGCCGCTAAGGAGCTTTCGGGGCGTTCGGCTTGATTTAATTTTTGAATACGCGGTTTATTATTGCCGCCCATATTTTAGACATCCCCTCCGCATCTCTTTTGAGGCGTGTGGAGGGGATGCTTTTGCTGGCAATAAGCTGAAATTTTTAAAAAACACCCTATATAAGTTTTATATTTGATATATTTTGAAATTTTTGAATGCCCCTTAAACCACTCCCTGAATGTCGCACGATTCGTCTACACTAGATAAAGAAGCAATATGAACGGACTCATCCGGGAGTCCAAAGGAGTGACGATGGCTGAGAAGCGACGTGGTTTGGGTCGTGGTCTGGGGGCCCTGATTCCCCAGAGTACGAAGAATTCTGGAAGCGCCGAGAAGAAGGTGGCCGAACGAGATGTAGTACCCGAGGTTAGTCAGCACTCGAAAGCACCCGCTCCCGCTCTCGCAGACGAACCTATGAGCGATGGTCTGTTTGAGATGGCCCATGAGGCGAAGCCTGAGAAGCCCCACCGAGCTCCCAAGCACGAGGCCCCTGAGCCTCCCTCCGAACCCGTTCAGCCTGAGTCTAACCATGCCGATTCGACGCAGGATGTTTCACGTGAAACATCGAAGAAGAAGTCTCGCGTCGATATGGGTGCGGCCCTGCGCAATACGACCCTGACCCGCCGCCCGGTGGATTTCTTCTTCGGCGAGGATGTCCCCGTTCCCGGTGCAAGCGAGCAGGAGCAGTCCGATCTGGTGCCGGTGCCCGGTGCGCAGTTTGCAGAGCTCAACGTGCGCGATATTCACCCCAACCGCAAACAGCCGCGAACCGATTTCGATGAGCAGGACATGGAGGAGCTCATCCATTCGGTGCGTGAGATTGGTGTCTTGCAGCCCATCGTGGTGCGTCCCTCCCGCGAGCGCGGGGCAGAGAAGTACGAGCTGGTCATGGGTGAACGCCGTTGGCGCGCAACCCAGGCTGCCGGCCTCTCGGCGATTCCCGCGATTATTCGTGAGACCGATGATGAAGACCTGCTACGTGACGCCCTGCTGGAAAACCTGCACCGCAGTCAGCTGAACCCCATTGAAGAGGCAGCGGCATACCAGCAGCTCATGGAGGAGTTCGACACCACCCAGGAGCAGCTCGCCAAGCGCATCGGCCGTTCCCGCCCCCAGATTTCGAATACGATTCGTCTGCTGAAGCTGCCCGCCCTCGTGCAGCGTCGCGTTGCCGCCGGGATTCTCTCTGCTGGCCACGCCCGTGCCCTCCTGGCGCTGAGTGACCAGGGACAGATTGAGACCGTCGCTCAGAAGGTCGTGAATGAGGGGCTGTCGGTGCGCGCCACCGAGGAGCTCGCGGCTGCCACCTCCGGTGCGGAGGAACCCAAAGCGCGTAAGGCTCCCCGGCCGCAGAAGCATCGCGAGCGCCTGGATTACATTGCGGAGGCCTTCGCTGATAAGCTCGATACCTCCGTGAAGATTTCTCTGGGTGCCCGCAAGGGTAAGATGACGATTGAGTTCGCCAATGTGGAAGATTTGAACCGCATTATCCGCGTTCTGGATTCTGATTTCTCCGGGTAACATCCTTTGAAAATCGCTTATAACAGCTGATTTCAGTTGAATACATGAAAATCCCCCGGTGATGTTTCACGTGAAACATCACCGGGGGATTTCTGTAGTCTCTTGAGGTTAGCCCAGGTGCTCGGAGAACTCAGCCAGCAGAGCGGACTTAGTTTTGGCGCCTACGGTCTTCTTGACGACCTCGCCACCTTTGAAAAGGTAGATAGCCGGGATGGAGGTAATGCCGTACTTCATGGCGGTATCGCCACTTGCCTCAACATCCACCTTGACCACGTCGACACGGCCAGCATACTCGCCGGCAATCTCATCGATAACGGGGCCAACCATGCGGCAGGGGCCGCACCATTCAGCCCAGAAGTCCACGATAACGGGCTTGTCGTTCTTTAGAACCAGTTCGTCAAAAGTGGCATCAGTTGCCTGCTGTGCACTGCTCACGGAGTGCTCCTTTCTGACACGGGGCGGATTCCCCAGCGAGTAATACGAATAGTTTAGAGGTTTTCGAGGTAGTGCTGCGCGTCCAGAGCGGCAACAGCACCGGAACCGGCAGCAATAATTGCCTGGCGGTAGGTCGGGTCAATCACGTCACCGGCAGCGAAAACGCCGGGAACGGAAGTCTTCGAGGAACGGCCCTGAACCGCGATGGTGTGGTTCTCGGTAATCTCCAGCTGGTCACGTACCAGTTCCACGCGAGGATCGGAGCCAATAGCGATGAACAGGCCCTGAACAGCCAGCTGACGCTCAGAACCGTCCTTGGTGTTGGTCAGGGTGATCGACTCGAGGTTGCTCTCGCCGTGAACGGCGGTGACAGCCGAATCCCAGACAACCTCAATCTTCGGGTTGTTGAACACGCGGGTCTGCATGATTTCCGAAGCGCGGAAAGAATCACGGCGGTGCACCAGGTACACCTTGGATGCGAAGGTCGTCAGGAACAGCGCCTCCTCCAGTGCGGAGTCGCCGCCGCCGACCACTGCGATTTCCTTGTCCTTGAAGAAGAAGCCATCGCAGGTTGCGCACCAGGAGACGCCGTAACCGGAGAGTCGGTCTTCGCCCTCGATGTTGAGCTTACGGACCTGAGAACCGGTGGTCATGATGACGGTCTTCGCCAGGTGAACGGCGCCGTCAGCGGTGTAGACCTTCTTCACGTCGCCGGTGAGTTCAACCTTCTCCACGTCCTGGTAGCGGATGTCAGTGCCGAAACGCTCAGCCTGCTGACCGATGTTCTCCATCAGCTCGGGGCCCTGGATGCCCTGAATGAATCCGGGGAAGTTCTCCACCTCGGTGGTGTTCATGAGGGAGCCGCCGGGTGCCAGGGAGCTGGCGAAGAGTACGGGCTTCAGTTCGGCGCGTGCCGCGTAGATTGCGGCGGTGTAGCCGGCGGGGCCGGAGCCCACAATAATGACGTTGTGGACGGTTGCGTCGGCCTCAACCTCGGCAGCCGGTGCGGCTTTGGTGGCGGGTGCGGATGCGAGGTTCAGATTGCCTAGGGCGGAGCCTCCGAAGAGGCCTCCCAGATTCTCAGTCATCAGATATGTCTTTCCTTTGTAGGTCTTTCGTTCTGCTCCTATAACAGGGCTTTATCCTCGATTATTCCATTTTTTGGGGACCCTTATCCAGATACTCCGCGCACTGTGAATCTTTGAGTAGCGGCCTTGCTATATAGAGTCATAAATAGACATCAAAAAGGGCAGGGCTTCCGAACCGTTGAGTTCAGAAGCCCCGCCCTTGTGTCTGGGGTGCGAGCGCCCTGTCGGCGTCGCTTTATGGGGTGATTAGTCGACCTTGATTTCGTTGATGCGCAGACCGTAACTCCAGTTTCCAATGGGCAGGGAGAGGCGGGGTAGCTCGTTGACCACGATGATCACGTAGGCGCCCTTTTCTGCGCTCTGCTTGGAGGTATCCAGGGTGACGACCGCGTCCTTACCTTCGAAGGTGCCCTTGCCGACCTCAACTGCGCCGTTCAGCGATGCGGAGCTGTTGGTGTAGACGGTGAAGGAGCCGCCGGTGCCGGTGGTCTGCTGGATGGTCAGCTTGGAGACGACGGTGGGGGTCTGCAGCTTCAGTGCCAGGCCGAATTCCTTGATGGTGCCGGCGTAGTTGGCGGTGCCGAAGCCGTAGCTGATCCATGCGGTGTTGGCGTTACCGTCGGTCAGGTTGGGGATGAGGGTGTCCATGTCGTTCATGAACGTGGTGTCCGAGGGCGCGAAGCGAGCTACGGACGCGATCTTTGCCGGTGCGTTCGATGCCTTAGCGGTCGGGGTGGCCGAGGGGGAGGCCTCGGCGCTGGCTGCCTCGCTGGCCGAAGCCTTCGGGGTGTGCGGCGCAGCTGCCTGGTTGGAGCCGATAGCGCCCAGAGAGGTCAGCACACCACCCGCGACGATGACCAGCAGCAGGACGGCGGCCAGAGCGACGGCCCAGGTGCCGCGGCTACCGCCTTCGTCTTCGTCCTCCTCTTCGTAGATGCTGGTGGGCTCGGAGTAGGCGGTCACGGCGCTACTCTCGCCGGAGTTCCAGCTCTTGGAGGCGCTGATGGTTTCCTGGCTGGCGGTGCCGGAGGAGACCTTCTCGTAGGAGTTGGGGGAGCGCTCCGCATCGGAGTCGCCGAAGATTTCGGTGCCCAGCGCATCCTCCGCGTTGGAGAGTGCATGGTTCTCGACGAGAAGGGTATCGAGAAGGGTATCCGGGCGGGTGTGCGAGGTGACCAGGTAGCGGCTTCCCTCGGGGGTGATGCCCAGATCGAGAATCTGAATGTTGCCTCGGGAGTTGGTGGCAAGCGCGCGGGAGTTGGCCTCCAGCAGGGCGCTGCGGTTGGGTGAGGCGACGACGATTGAGACCTTGCGGTTAAGGATCTGGTCGGTGCCTTCGAGCACCATGTCGGACTCTGCCGTAATGATGATGTGGGCGGTAATTTCGTAGCGGCCGCCGAGGACCGATCCGACCGGAATCTGTTGCGACAACGTGTTCTCCCGAGGTGGTTTCAAAGTGCCTGCCGTGTGGCGGGCTCTGCTAATAGATTCTACCCGGCTTTGCAATAGGCCGTGGCTGAGTGATAGTTCGTGGCGTGCTGGGCGCCTGCGGGCCTAGCGGCGGGCCAGGCGTTCGAGCTTGGAGGTGATGGGTGCCAAAAGCGCGTTAGCTTCCTTGACTCGGAAGATTTGCACGCCCGCCAGGTAGGCAAGGCCCATGACCGAGCCGCAGATTACCAGGGTGATAATCGCGGTGATCTTGGAAGACCACGCGAAGCCGTCAATCTGGTATCCGCCGAGCAGCCACAGGGCGATGGCGGCAATGGCGCCGGCGAAGAGCGAGGCGAGAATCGTGCGCGCATAGACGCTGACGATGCCGCGCTGGCCGTAGTAGCCGAGACGGCGGCGCACCATGTAGTGGCTGATGAACATGAGCAGAATGTTGTGGATGGGGTAAATCCAAGCGAGCATGTACACGGTGTACTGGGCGTCGAGCATGGAGGCTGCGAAGCTCATGACGACCATGATGATGGCGGAGTACACCTGGATACGGAAGGGCGTGCGCGCGTCTTCGCGAGCGTAGAGCACGCGGCTGTAGAGGTAGTTGATGGTGAGCGTGGGGGTGCCGAGCGCGGTGATGACGATGAGGCGGGCGATGATGGTGGCCGCAATGGGGTCGCCACCGCTGAATAGCACGGCGATGGGGCCGGCCAGCACGATGAGTCCGACCATGCAGAAGACGGTGGCAACGGCTGCGTTACGCAGGCCGTGAGAGAGCGCGTAGATGACGCTGTCGTTATCGTCGGCGATGGCTGAGGCGCTCATACGGTTAAAGAGCACGGTGGCGATGGAGATGCCGATAACGCCGTGCGGCAGCATGTACAGCATGGAGGCGTAGTTGAGGGCCTGCAGACCCGGAATCTGGATGCCCATGGCGGCGTAGTGCTCGCGCTGACCGACGATGCCTGCAGCAACCTTGGTCATGTAGAGGAAGGCCAGGTTGGAGATGATACCGGAGGCGAGGGTCCACGCGGCGAGCTTGGAGGCTGCGCGCAGGCCGATGCCGCGCCACGCGAAATCGGGCTTGAGTCGCAGGCCGAGTCGGCGCAGGGGGATGAAGAGTACGAGCGCCTGCATAACCACGCCGAGGGTCGAGGAACCGGCGAGCACGAGGGTTTGTGCGTTGGTCCAGTTGTCTACGGTGTGGATTGGGTGGGGGTTGGGGGTCTGCGCTCCGAAGAGGAAGATGAAGAGGAACAGCGACAGGATGGTGATGACGTTGTTCAGCACGGGCGACCACATGTACGCGCCGAAGGCGTCCTTCGCGTTGAGCACCTGCCCAATGACAGTGTAGAGGCCGTAGAAGAAGATCTGGGGTAGACACCAGAGTGAGAAGATGAAGCCGAGCTGTCGCTGTTCGGGGGTCCATCCCGAGCCCATGACGCTGATGATGGGCCAGGCGCAGGCGACGGTGATGAGCGTGACCAGGCCGATGGCGGTGACGGTGAGCGTGACGAGCTTGGAGATGTAACGCGCGCCGCCGTCCTGTGCCTTGGCGGCCTTGATGATTTGGGGCACGAGAACCGCGTTGAACACGCCGCCGGCAACGAGCACGTAGATGAGGTTGGGGAGGGTGTTCGCGGTTTCGAAGACGTCACCGACGGTAGAGAGCGAACCGATAGCGACGGTGAGCAGGATGGTCTTGACGAATCCGAGGATGCGCGAGACGAGCGTACCTGCGGCCATGATTGCGCTTGAGCGGGCGTCGGTTCGTGCCACGTGTCTCTCCTGTGTTGGCGGTGATGGTCGGTCGGATGTCTTCGGGCCTCTGTCCGGCTACCTTCGGGATGTCGCCCCGAAGGCTTGCCGGGACGTTAGAGGTGGGTGGTGATGTATTCGCTGGCGCTACGGGCGATGTGCTGCTCGTTGGCGAACGAGAGGCGGGTGGGCAGCTCGGCGAGGGGGACCCACGCGACGTCGATGGCTTCGTGATCGGGGTCGTTGTCGATGCTGAGCTCGCCGCCGGTTGCCGCGAAGAGGTAGTGGTGCACGGTCTTGTGGATGCGCAGCCCGTTGGAGGTGAACCAGTAGGCGATGGTGCCGAGGGAGGCTACGGGGTAGCCGGTGATTCCGGTTTCTTCGGCGATTTCGCGTCCGGCTGCTTCAACTCGGGTTTCACCGCGTTCGATGTGTCCCTTGGGCAGGCACCATTCGCGCTGACCGGTGCGGTTGATTCGGGCGATGATGGCCGCGGGGAGTTCTTCGGGCCGGTCGAAGTCGATGATGAGCCCTCCGGCGGATACTTCTTCGGGGGCCGGTACCGGGCGCGCGGGCGCGGCGAAGCGCGTTTTGGGTGCGCGGGGTACGGGAATGCTCATGGTTCTACCTTAACTGATGGAAGAGGGTTTTGGCGCTTCGGGGCGGGGTGATGTGGGCATCCCGTGCGGCGCGGGGTGGTCGTGGAGGCGTTTTATCTGGCACGATTAAAGGATTATGTCGCTGATTATTGATGTTGAGTCGAAGTACCCGGATGCCGCCGAGCTGGGAGAGCTGTACCGTGCGGCGGGGTTTGAGCTGTACCTGGTGGGCGGTATTGTCCGCGACAACCTGCTGGATGACGGCGGCCATTTCACCGATTTTGATTTGACGACGGACGCCACCCCGGAGCAGAGCGAGCAGATTTTGCGCGCGTGGGGTGAGCACACGTGGGATATCGGCAAGGAGTACGGCACGATTAGCGCCCGTAAGAACGGCGTGGTGTACGAGGTGACGACTTACCGTGCCGAGGTGTACGTGTCCGATTCTCGGAAGCCGACGGTGCAGTTTGGTACCGATTTGAGCGCCGACCTGGTGCGTCGCGATTTCACGATTAACGCGATGGCCGCGGCTTTGCCGAGCGGCGAGGTGGTTGATCTTTTCGGCGGCGTGGAGGATTTGCGTGAGGGCGTTCTGCGTACCCCGCGCTCGCCGCAGGAGTCTTTTTCCGAGGATCCGTTGCGCATGATGCGTGCGGCTCGTTTCGCGGCTCGTTTTAATCTGCGCGTGGCCCCGGAGGTTTTTGAGGCGATGCGCGAGATGGCCGGCCGCATCGAGATCATTTCTGCGGAGCGTGTGCGCGATGAGCTGGTGAAGCTGATTGATGCGGATTACCCGCGGGTGGGTTTGAACCTGCTGGTGGATACCGGCCTGGCGGATTATGTGTTGCCGGAGCTTCCCGCGCTGCGCATGGAGATGGATCCGGCGCATCACCATAAGGATGTGTATGAACATTCGCTGAAGGTGCTGGAGCAGGCGATGGAGAAGGAGACGGACGAGGACGGCCCGTGCCCTGCCCCGGACTTTATTCTGCGTTTTGCGGCGTTGATGCACGATATCGGTAAGCCGAAGACTCGTAAGTTTGAGAAGGACGGCTCCGTCTCGTTCCTGCACCACGAGGTGGTGGGCGCGAAGATGGTGAAGAAGCGTATGCGCGCCCTGCGTTTTGATAACGACACGATTAAGGCTGTGGCCCGCCTGGTGGAGCTGCACATGCGTTTCTACGGCTACCGCGAGTCGGGCTGGACCGATTCGGCGGTGCGCCGCTACGTGCGCGATGCGGGGGATCAGCTGGAGCGCCTGCACCGGGTTTCCCGCTCCGATGTGACGACCCGTAATCGTCGCCTGTCGCGTTCGCTGGCTGCGGCGTACGACGATTTGGAGCGTCGTATTGCCGAGCTGGCGGCTCAGGAGGAGCTGGATGCAATCCGCCCCGACCTGGACGGCGGCCAGATTATGCAGATTCTGGGGATTGCGCCGGGTCCGGTGGTGGGCGAGGCATACAAATTCCTGCTGAACCTGCGCCTGGACGAGGGCTCGCTTCCCGAGGAAGAAGCGAAGGCGCGCCTCCTGCAGTGGTGGGAGCAGCGCCGGGGGGCGTAGCTTCTGAGGTGTCGGTACCGCATCGCATGGTTGAGCTCACGCGGTGCGGTACTGTTGCATCCGCCCAGCGTGGTGTATTGTTAAGAAATCTATGCGTGTTCCCCACCCGGTGTGCTTCACGTATAGGGCACAATGAATCTCCTGCTATGGAAATCCCATAGCCGTTTAGCCCAAAGGAGGGGTTTAATCATGCGTGCATACGAACTGATGGTTATCCTCAGCCCCGAGGTTGAGGACCGTGCGGTTGAGCCGTCGCTGTCCAAGTTCCTCGAGATCGTCACCAACGAGGGCGGTTCTATCGACAACGTCGATATCTGGGGCCGTCGCCGTCTGGCATACGAGATCCAGAAGAAGTCCGAGGGTATCTACGCAGTGGTGAACTTCACCGCTACCCCCGAGACCGCAGCTGAGCTCGATCGTGTTCTGAACCTGAACGAGTCCGTCATGCGTACCAAGATCATCCGCCCGGAGGATCAGAAGATCTCCAGCAAGTAGTTGCGCCCTCCAGTGGCCGACCCTCTAAAAATGTCAGGGGGTTGCGCTGTACTGGAATCAACACACTTGTAACTCTTATCGAGGAGGCATCTTATGGCAGGCGATACCGTTATTACCGTTATCGGTAATCTGACGAGCGATCCGGAGCTCCGTTACACCCCCGCGGGTGCTGCGGTTGCTAACTTCACGATCGCGTCGACTCCGCGTTCGTTCAACCGCCAGACCAACCAGTGGGAGGACGGGGAGACCCTGTTCCTGCGTGCGTCGGTGTGGCGTGGTTACGCTGAGAACGTTGCGGAGACCCTGAAGAAGGGTACCCAGGTTATCGCACAGGGCCGTCTGAAGTCCCGCTCGTACGAGACCAAGGAAGGCGAGCGTCGTACCTCGTTTGAGCTTGAGGTCGAGGAAATCGGCCCGACTCTGCGTTTTGCTACCGCACAGGTGACTCGCGCACAGCGTTCTGCCGGAGGTAACTTCGGCGGAGGTGCGCAGGGTGGCTTTGGCGGCGGCGCCGGGTACAACGCCCCTGCTCAGGGCGGTTACTCCGCTCCGCAGCAGAATAATTTCGCGGCTCCCCAGGGTAATGGTTACTCCGGTCAGACCGGTTACTCCGCTCCGGCTGCTCCTGCAGCCCCGGCAGCTCCCGCTGCTGATCCGTGGAGTTCCCAGTCCGGCGGTAACTATGATTGGGGTAGTGGCGCCGACGATGAACCTCCGTTCTAAGCCGGTTTCGTTTTCCGAATAGTAATTTATCAATCCATCCCGCGGTTATCCGCCGCGGGCTCCCAACTCTAAGGAGCACCACGATGGCTAAGGCTGAAATCCGTAAGCCCAAACCGAAGCAGAACCCCCTCAAAGCTGCTGACGTCACCGTTATTGACTACAAGGACGTCGCACTTCTGCGCAAGTTCATCTCCGACCGCGGCAAGATCCGCGCTCGCCGCGTGACTGGCGTGACCGTTCAGGAGCAGCGCAAGATCGCTCAGGCTATTAAGAACGCCCGCGAAGTTGCTCTGCTGCCCTACTCCGGCGCTGGCCGCTAAAGAGAAGGAGAGACAGTAACATGGCTAAGATCATTCTGACTCAGGAAGTTTCCGGCCTCGGTGCAGCTGGCGATGTTGTCACCGTTAAGGACGGCTACGCACGTAACTACCTGCTGCCCCGCGGTTTCGCCGTGACCTGGACCCAGGGTGGCGAGAAGCAGGTTGAGTCCATCCGCGCCGCTCGTGCGGCTCGCGCTAAGGCTTCTCTGGAAGAGGCTCAGGCACTTGCTGCGTCCCTGGCTGCTAAGCCGGTTGTCGTTGCACACAAGGCTGGCGCTGACGGCCGCCTGTTCGGTACCGTCAAGGCTGACGCTATTGCTGAGGCTATTGAGGCTGCCGGCATTGGCTCCGTTGACAAGCGCACCATCCACCTGGGTTCCGCTATCAAGCGCACCGGTGAGTACAAGGTGACTGTCCGCCTGCACGCTGACGTTGTTGCTAACGTTGTCCTGGACGTCGTTGCTGCTGCGTAAGTAGTTTTGAGGTTTTCGTGCTGAGGCACTGAGAAACCGTGACGGGGTGTTCTTCCTTCGGGAGGAGCACCCCGTTTGCTGTACCCGCCTCGGTGCATGTTTCACGTGAAACATTGACCCTGTGGGTGCACACTCTAACCCGGGGGAGCGATGGATGCGACGTAGGCACACAGACCCCGTAGACTGGTAGACATGGCTAAATCTTTATCGCGTATGTCCTCAAGCGCCCAGCTTCTGATGACCGGCGTCATTCTGGAGGGTGTGAACCTACTGCTGTGCGCCCTGGCGCTTGTTCCAATGGCGGACGCTAACCTCGCTACGACTCTGCTGCTGCTTTTTCTGATTGTTGGTGGTTTGGGGTCCAGCATTGCGGTGGTATGTGCCCTGGTGGGTTTGGTGAAGTTCCGTCGCTTTCGCTGGGCTAATATCCTCCTGCTCCTGGTGTCTATCGTGACGAATCCGTTGCTTGTACTCACCCTGTATGTGAGCGCTTCCTAGCCCTGGGCGCGGCGTACACGGTTTCTCTCAGATGACTCTCTGCGCCTCTCAGTGTTCTACGGGTCTTCTCCCAGCTGCTTTCCAGCTAAAATCAACCCTCCCGTAAGGTTCGCAGTGTTTACTATAAGTGTTGGTTCGAGAGGACTGCGATGTGAATGTGTGTGTTTCGTGTAGCGGGGAGGCCCGCTCGCGAAAGAAGAAAGGCAAGGCAACAGCGCCTTGCCTTTCTTCTTTTAACGCGATCGGTTTCTACGGGGGAGGGCGTTAAGCGCCGACGGGCCTCCTGCCCCCAAAGGCTCGCCCTGGAAGGCGCTTTGGAGGCGACGTTTATTTCGATTTCCCCTGTGGGACCCGCTCCTGTGTACGTTTGATCTTTTGGCGCCGACGGAGCATTTGAGTCTCTCAGCTATTCCCAGCTTTCTTCCAGCTTTAACCTACAGGGAATAAAGGTTTACGCGTAATACTTTATATAGATGGTTCGAGAGGGCCATCAGAAAGTTGGACTTTCCTTGCGGAAGTGGCTCTGATTTTCGTATGTATGTGTGTGTGATGAGACTGGGGTTGAACCGAGAGGTTCGGCTCCAGTCTCTGTTTAACCACTCAACGGTGTATCACTCAATGGCGCAGCATTGAGCGTGACCCTTTGTGCTCACGCGGCACGCCGTAACAAAGGGTATCCATACCCTCGCATAACGTCACATTTCCTTTCTTGGGTGTCGCGGGTCTAGAATTAGGAAATATTAATCTTGCATATTAGATACAAATATTGAGGAGTTATCACCGTGTCTAAGACCCCTTCAGTCCCCGGCACCGATCGTCCCGCCGATAAGGCCGCGGGCCACTGGCTGCTCGCACAGCTGGGCAAGAAGGTTCTGCGTCCCGGTGGCCGTGAAACCACCAACTGGCTGCTGGCTCGCGCTCTGGGCGGCGACATTGACGTCGTGGAGTTTGCCCCGGGCCTGGGTATCACCGCCCAGGAGATTGTGAAGCGTTCCCCGAAGAGCTACACCGGTGTGGATCTCGACCCCAAGGCCGCCGAAATTGTTACCGAGCGCATTGGTGCGGCGAATAAGCCGAACTACCGCGTGGTGAACGCCAGCGCACAGGAGACCGGCCTGCCCTCCGAGAGCTACGACGCCGTGGTGGGCGAGGCAATGCTGACCATGCAGACCGATAAGCACAAGCTGGAGATCATGCGCGAGGCAGCCCGCCTGCTGCGTCCCGGCGGCTACTACGCTATTCACGAGATGTCGCTGATTCCCGATTACCTGCGCCCCGAGCTGAAGGAAGAGATTCAGAAGGACCTGGCCCGCACCATCCGCGTGAACGCCCGTCCGCTGACCCGTGCAGAATGGACCGCCCTGGCCGAAGAGGCCGGCTTCGAGGTGCTGGACGTGTATCAGACCGATATGGCTCTGCTGGAACCCAAGCGTCTGCTGGCCGATGAGGGGCCCGCCGGCGTCGCAAAGATTGCGTTCAACCTGGCTCGTAAGCCGCAGATTCGTGAGCGTGTGCTGGGTATGCGCGGTGTATTCCGCCGCCACGCCGACCACATTGGTGCTATCGGCCTGATTCTGCGCAAGAAGTAAGACAGAATCACACCGCAAAGCTTATACAGCGAAACGGAGCCTCAGTATTCCCCTCTATACGGGGGAATACTGGGGCTCCGTTTTACACTGGTGAGGTTATGAGCCGCAGATTCGGCTCAGTCACGTGTGCGCCTGCCGGAGTTTGTTATGAGCCGTATTCTTTTCTCTCCTGAAAGCTTCAATATGGGTGAAACCACGCGCTGCATTGAGATAGCGCGTGTGGCTCGGGAGCGAGGTCATACGGTCTTGTTCCACGTGTATTCCCCTAAGTACTTGGGGCTACTGGAAAACGCGGGGCTTCCTGTGCATCTTCGCGAGCCAATCATGAGCGATGCTGAGGCGGAGCAGATTATGGCGCTGGATCAGGGTAGGGGAGTGCGGCATCCTTTCACGACCGATATGGTGCGTCGGCGGGTCACCGCTGAGCTTGAGGCTATCCGTGACTTTAGAGCGGATGCTGTGGTGATTGGTTCTAACCTGACGATGCTGCTGTCTGCGCGTATTGCGGGTGTCCCTATTTTCTATGCGCGCCCGTACGCTTACTCGTCGACGTATTTTTCGAAGAAACCTGTAGGCGGCGAGCTTGCGGCACCGGGGTGGTTGCGGGCGGTGGCGCGGGTGTTGTCGTATAAGCCGGCTTCTTTTACTCGTGTGGCTCGTGAGCATGGGCTGAGGCTTCCTCGCCGTACCGTGGATATGCTCAGTGCCGATGTGAACCTTATCTGCTCTCTGTTTACGCAGCTGCGCGGAGATTCGTTGGTAGAGCCCGACGTTAGTGTGGGTCCTATCTATTACCGTGCGCCCGGTGAGTTGCCGCAGATTGTTCGCGAGCCTAGAGACCGCCCGCTGGTGTATGTGGGAATGGGGTCGTCTGGCTCCGCAGATATTTTGGCGCAGGTGCTTCGTCAGCTCTCAGCCGCTCCGGTGGATGTGCTGGTCGGCGGCGGTGTACAACTCTCGGATACCAGCATGCTGGGCAGCAACATCCATTTCGCCGGGACTGTTCCGGCGCATCTGCTTGCCGGCCATATTGATGCCTCGATAACCCACGGCGGTGAGGGGACGGTACAGACAGCGTGCCTGGCGGGTGTTCCGTTTGCGGGTATTGCGATGCAGGCGGAGCAGAGCTGGAATATTGAGGAGTGCGTGCGCTACGGTAACGCCCTGCGCTTTACGAAGAATGATGTGCGCCGCGGCAATATGCGCGATATTCTGGACCGTCTGCTTAGCGATGAGGGCATGCGCGGTAGGGCGCGGCAGCTGGGTGAGGTAATGCGCACTATGGATGGCGCGGCGCTCGCCGTTGAGAAGATTGAGGATTATCTGCGCGCTCCCCGTTAGGCGTGTATGGGTTTCGCGTGTGCCTTCGTGAGAAACTAGCATAGGAGTTCTGCAGAAATTGTTTCTGGAACGTTGTAGATATCGGATTGAAACGCGAGGATAAGCATGTCTGAAACTGCCATTGATTATGGTTCCCGCACTATGCCTCATGATGATGTGGCTGAGCAGTCGGTGCTCGGTGGCATGCTGCTGTCAAAGGACGCTATTGCGGATGTGGTTGAGAGCCTGCGTGCGTCTGATTTCTATAAGCCGGCGCACGAGACGATTTATGAGGCGATTCTTTCTCTTTACGGTCACGGTAGCCCTGCGGATGCGATTACGGTTGCTGATGAGCTGAAGAAGCGCGGCGAGCTGACTCGTGTGGGCGGCGCGGCCTATATTCATACGCTGATTGCGTCGGTTCCGACTGCTGCTAACGCTCAGTATTACGCTGAGATTGTTAAGGAGCACGCGATTATGCGCCGCCTGATTGAGGCGGGTACGAAGATTGCTCAGCTGGGTTACGCCAATGAGACTGAGGTCGATACTTTGGTGGATCAGGCGCAGGCTGAGATTTATGCGGTGACTGATGGTAACGCGAAGGAAGATTATGTGTCTTTCTCTGAGGCCTTGGAAGCGACGATGCGCGAGATTGACGCAAACTCGAACCGCCCCGATGGCGTGTACGGCGTGCCGACTGACTTTATCGAGCTTGATGAGCTGACCGGCGGCCTGCACGGTGGCCAGATGATTGTGATTGCGGCTCGTCCGGGTGTGGGCAAGTCGACCCTGGCCTTGGATATTGCGCGTTCGGCGGCTATTCACCACCACATGGCAACGGTTTTCTTCTCTCTGGAGATGAGCCGTACCGAGCTGGCCATGCGTATTCTCTCCGCGGAGGGCAAGATTTCAATGGGTCGTCTGAAGAAGGGCGATCTAGACACCGAGGGCTGGACGAACCTGGCGACTCTGCAGGGCCGTATTGATTCTGCCCCTCTCTTTATTGATGATTCGCCGAATATGACTCTGATGGAGATCCGTGCGAAGTGCCGTCGTCTCAAGCAGCGTAACGATTTGAAGCTTGTGGTGCTGGACTACCTGCAGCTGATGAGCTCGGGCAAGAAGGTGGAGTCCCGTCAGCAGGAAGTCTCGGAGTTCTCCCGTAGCCTGAAGCTTCTGGCTAAGGAGCTGGATGTTCCGGTGATTGCACTTTCGCAGTTGAACCGTGGTTCGGAGCAGCGCACCGATAAGCGTCCGATGGTGTCGGACCTGCGCGAGTCGGGTTCTATCGAGCAGGACGCGGATATGGTGATTCTGCTGCACCGCGAAGATATGTATAACCCCGATAGCGATCGCGTGGGCGAGGCCGACATGATTATCGCGAAGCACCGCGGTGGCCCGACCCGTACGATTCCCCTGGCCTTTAGCGGTAAGTACTCACGCTTCAATAACATGGCCAATGAGGCTCCTCCGCAGTACTAGACGTCGAAAGCCCCTGTTCCCGTTGCCGAGTGCTCAGTAGTTCGAGCTTCGTCAGAGAGCAGGGGCTTTGGCCTACCCGCCGTTTGTTTCTCCGGGATAACTGACGTAGGGGAGGAAGCACGGGCGCGGGGATGGAGCGGCGAAGGTATATGGGGGTTCTTGCTTTTCCCTGTCTTTGTCTGGGTTCCGAGGCCCATGAGGGGCCCCGAAGGGGTCTTTTACCCCTGCTTAAAATTTTTTAGCCTTCTTAGGAATCAATATATCGTTCTGACTAGGCTATTTATTGAGATAAGCCACCCAAAGGGCACAATGTGGCCTTATTTGTGTTCTACTTCACCCGTAT
>NZ_KV810415.1:15528-16876 GCF_001812775.1 Rothia sp. HMSC068F09 | reverse complement strand
AGGGGCCTGGATATTGGTGTTAGCGAATTGATCCTCAATTTCTTGGAGCATTTCCTCAAGAGTGGGGCCCTTGGGTTCGGCGGGATTATTTGGTGTCAGAGTTTTAGCGTTGAGCGCCTGACAATAAGTTCCCAGTCCCGTTTTTGAATTGTAATTTACCTCTTCATCACCAGCAGGCATCTCTCGGACGCGGGCGTATTTGCCAGGCTGCCTGCCTTCTGCAAGACATTCCGCCTCTCCTGGCTTGCGTGCATCGCCTTTGGGAATATACATTGGCTGACCTAATCCGTTTTTTGTTTCGTTGTATTTTCTATGGAATTCTTCTTCTATTCGCTGGTTCTCTGCTTGTATTTCAAGCGATGACTTAGAATCGTTTGATTCTGTAGTGGCATCCATACTGCCTCGCCTCGCGAAATTCCGTTGAGGAGTTTTTTCCTTCGTGAAGCATACAGCATGGCCTTTATCGCTGTTGCACTCCTGGCTCCCCGCAGGAGGAATATTACTAAAAATAGATGATGCGATGAGTGCAAAAGTAAGCGAACATGCACTTCCCATTTTCCTAATACGTAGCATACTATTTCAACAACCCTTTTTCTTTCAGTTGCTCCTGGGAGAGTGAACCAACGATTGTCCAAAACCCATCTGAATACTTGAGAATATAAGCGCCGTTATCATCCCCCTCTGCTGTATTGGCGTCCTCGGTATATGACCCATCAGGTTCAACATACATTGCATATTCCCAAATATGCTTTAGCATGAGGGTATATTCTTTAGATTTTTTATCATAGATAAACTGGCCCTCAAGCTGGTATTTATCAAGCCCGTTAATAATCCATCCACCGCGCTTATAAAGGCGTTCGACATATCCATAGAATTTATCTTCATCAGTTTCTTTTTTCACATAAGATTTGGCATATTCGCAATTACCCGTCTGAACCGCATAGTTATGAGATATGGTCCAGTCGTTCATCATGTCGAGAGCCCCTTCTTGAGTTTCGGGGTATTTTTTTCGATTCGGGGGCATCGGGACATTCTGTGCAGGGCCATACGCGTCAGCCTTACGGTACTCGCCATCGGGGGCCTTCGAGCCACCGGAGTAGCCGCGGGTAATGACAGGGCTCGGGGTCGCCGAGGCCGAAGACGCCTCGGTAGCCGAAGCCGAGGCCGAAGCGGTCTCACTCGGCGTGGCGGAAGAAATCGAGCCCGTAGCCTCGTTGGTGGCCTGCTGGCCGCATGCCGCGAGCAGGCCGGTCAGGCTGAATAGTGCGCCGCCGCTCAGCAGTGCACGGCGGGTCAAAGCGGAATCAGGTCCCATTAGGGGTGCTCCAATCGTCGGTGATGGTGTGTA
>NZ_KV810415.1:0-15428 GCF_001812775.1 Rothia sp. HMSC068F09 | reverse complement strand
TGCTCCAATCGTCGGTGATGGTGTGTATGTACTAGTCGAGAAGCTTTCTTTAGGTACAGCAACGTATCCAAAAGCGCCCAGACTAGGTACCTCGCATTATCGATGCACCGGTGCATCGCTTTGGGTCTCGAGACCACCTTACAGGATGTTTGCCATCTTTTGCAGTCTTTTGAGGTTTTTGGTGGTGAGAGTTCGTCGTTCGAGCGTCTTCGTCTGCCGGGTGGTGTGTGCGGCTTCTCGTGTTGGGACCGGTCGATAGGGCGCCTTCACCGCGGGGTAAAGACCCACGGCGAAGACACTAACCTATCGAAAACCTCGGTCTAAAAAGCAGGCGGCCCCGGACGCACACGCATCCGGGGCCGCCTGCTGCGGCTATTTACAACCTATGAAGCAATCTTCGCGATCTGGAATATGGACGCCGGCATCGGGCGGTCCAACGACCAGCGAATATGCATCGGCTTAGAGCCCTCGTGAGAAATGTATTTCACGGTGCCCAGGCACATGTAGGGGCTGGTGCCTAGATCGTCTGTCTTGACGTGGCGAACAAAAAGAACGATGCGGTGCCCCAACTCTTCATGGTGTTGGAGGACCTGCCCTATCTCAGTATTAGCAGAGGTCTTGTTATCCGAGTCCCATGCGAATTCAGACCTGCTGATGGCATAGTCCTTGTACATGGTGGCCGGTGAAAAGTGCTTCTCGGATTTCTCCAACGTCACCAGTAGTGCTGTAGTGCTTGACGAGCTGAAGGTCCTGACACCCTGCTGGAAACCGGCTGGTACACCAAAACTTCCCTCTTGACCACCCAGACCAGCAAATAGTTCCTCACGGGAGTAGTAGGCGTGAGTGCGCAGAGGAACGCCTTCGCCCTCAAAAAGCGGCAGGGTGGAGGTGGTATCTGTAGCGGTATTGAAGTTCCAGACGCTCTCCAACTCCTGCAGCATACCGCGGTTCTTGCGCAGGGTTGCCAGGCCCTCGTCGAGGGTGAACTTCTTGGTGGAGCCGTCCCACTTGGCCTTCGGCCAGATGGAGAACAGTAGCATCCATGCATGGCGGCGTTGTTCATCGGTCATGTCCTGTTCCAAGATGTCCGTGTTCAGCAGCTCCAGGTAGGCGTTAATGCGGAACGTATCGTGCACGTGCGTAAGGGCCTTGACGCGCTTATTCGTCTCGACGGACACGTTGTTGTGGAAGGGAATCACCAGGTCGGGGTACAGTCCACTCGCGGCCTGGAGGCTAGTCCAGGTTGTTGCGACGGGCTTAGTTACACCGGGTAGGGTCACCTCGCTACTGCGCCCGTAAATATGCGGCAGACCCAAGCCGTAGTGGTTGATGAAGTCAACGACAGTGGGACGAATATCGGGCTCTGCAGAGTTTTGCTGCATATTTTCCAGGTAGCTCTTGGCGGTGTCGAGGAGGGCGTTCTTATTCATACGCAGGGACTCACGAATTTTCTTGAGAACCTGCTTCTGGGTCACTTCATCCAGCGAGAAATAGCATCCAGCCGGTAGTTCAGGGCTCTCAATATCATCCACAGTTAGGGCACCTTGTCGTGCAAAAGCGCGGTACTTGCTGTGAATCATGAAGTTCTTGTTCTGGTGTCCCACAAAGTCGAGGACCGTCAGAACAGACTTCAACGGTGCACGGCGCAGACCGCGGCCCAGCTGCTGCAGGAAGAGGGTGAGCGACTGGGTGGGACGTAGCATCAGGAGCGTGTCGATGTTCGGAATATCGACGCCCTCGTTGAACAGGTCCACGGTGAAGATGGTCGTCAGCTCGTGGTTGTCATCCGCAAGATTCCCCATAACCTCGGCACGACGCTCGGCGGAATCTGTACCCACCAAGCAGTCTGCCGGGATTCCTATTTCGTTGAATTTCTGGGCCATGTATTTGGCGTGTTTCACGCTCACGCAGAACCCGAGCGCCTTCATGCGCAGGGGGTTGTCGACCTTCTTGCGTAGCTCCTCCACAATGATGCGCAGGCGACGTTCAGCATCCTTGTGGTCGGTGTACCGCTTTTCCAGGTCGGTTTCGTCGTACCGGCCACCCCGAACGTTGACGCGACGCAGGTCGGTGCCGTCGGTAATACCGAAGTACTGGAAGGGTACGAGGAGGTTGTCTTCGAGTGCATCCCACAGGCGGATTGAGGTCGCCACGTAGCCGCCGAAGTACTTGTCGGCGATGTTCACTCCGTCTTCTCGCTCGGGTGTTGCGGTCAGGCCGATAAATTCGCGGGGTTCAAAATAGTTAAAAACTTTGTCCCAGCTAGCGGCCTTAATGTGGTGACATTCATCCATGATGATGACGTCGAAATAGTCCGGCGCGTAATTCTCAAGGGCAGCACCCGATAGGGTTTGAATAGTGGCAAAAACAGCCTCGTTATATTCGGGCTTTTTACCACCGGTCAGAAGCTCGCCGAAATTACCTTTATGCATGACGTCACCAAAAGCGCGACGAGCCTGGTCGAGAATTTCTTTGCGGTGCGCGATGAAAAGCAGCTTCAGCTTTTTGTCGGACTGCTTGCAGAGACGCCTGTAATCCAGGGCAGAGAACACGGTCTTGCCGGTGCCGGTTGCGGCCACGGCGAGGTTGCGGTGACGACCCTTAGAACGAGCGTTCTGCATCTCTTCGAGCATGCGCTCCTGGTGCGGGAACGGGTGCACATCCAGCAGGGACGAGTCGATATCGTATTCCAGGCCCTTGCTTTTGCGGCCGGTAATATCCGCCTTGGCCAGGGCAGTATCCAAATCCTGTTTCTCCTGGTCGGTGGCGGTATAGTGGGTAAAATCACCGCTCTTCCAGTAGCTCTCGAACAGGCCTTCAAACTGGCGGATCAGGCCGGGCGTAATCGGGCTGGAGATGCGAACATTCCACTCCAGTCCGTCAGTGAGTGCGGCACTGGACAGGTTCGAGCTACCCACGTAACCGGTGGACATGCCGGTATTGCGGTGGAACAGCCAGGCCTTCGCATGCAGGCGGGTGCTGTCACCCTGGTAACTGATTTTCACCTCCGCGCCGTACTCTTCGACGAGGCGGTCAATAGCCTTGCGGTCGGTCGCGCCCATGTAGGTGGTGGTAATAATGCGGAAAGGAATACCGCGATTTTTAATAGCTTTAAGCTGCTCACTCAAACTATTAACGCCGGACATTTTAAGAAAAGAGCAGAGCAAATCTACACGGTCTGCGCTTTCTAATTCTTTCTGAATTTCAGTGTTGAGATTTAGGTCTTTAGAAGTATTCGTCATTAGAGCGACGTCGCTCAGAGGAATATCGGGGCGCGCGGTTTTTGCGTCAGTGAGGGCGAGCTCGCGCATCTGAATTACGTTGCTGTGGTCGTCGGTCAGCAACGAATCGTTCTGCGCGTCGGCCTCCTGCGGCAGGAGCGCCATCATGCGGTTGACGAGTTCCGCCTGGTCGGCAGGGGTTTTGAGGCTTTCGAGGGCGGGGGCCAGCTGGGTAGCAAAGAACTGGGTGAGCAGTTCGGGGATGTTGTAGTCGTCCTTTTTGAGAATTTCTTCCTGCCATTGCGCGCCTTCGGGGATGGCGCGGCCCATGAGCGATGCGCTCTTGAGGTGTTCGTACAGTCCCAGGGGGAGAGTTTCGTCAGTTGTGGTCATAGCAGCAGCCTAGCAGCCCGGGCGGTTTGGCGCTGTCCGGGTGGTCACCGGCTCACGGGGTAGGGGCGGTGGAATCCTGTAATTACAAAAATTCTGCCCTGCATCTTCCTCGAAAAGCCACATGTGTTTCGAGAAGTCACGTAACTTGTTGCTTTTCGAAACACATGTGGCTTCTCGGCGTATAAAAAACAGCACATAAAAACCGCCCCGTCCGCCGCGCCCACATGGGGTACGGCGGCCGGGGCGGCCTCATTCAGCGGTCAATAACCGGCTTACAGGCTCTGTGCCTGAATTGCGGTAATCGCAACGGTGTTGATGATGTCCTCAACGGTGGTACCGCGCGACAGGTCGTTCACAGGCTTACGCAGACCCTGCAGAACCGGGCCCACAGCGGCAGCACCCGAAGACTGCTGAACAGCCTTGTAGGTGTTGTTACCGGTGTTCAGGTCGGGGAAGACGAACACGGTAGCCTGACCAGCAACCTCGCTGCCGGGCAGCTTGGTCGACGCAATGGACATGTTCGAAGCAGCGTCGTACTGAATCGGGCCCTCAACCGCGAAGTCGGGGTTCGAAGCGCGCACGAGCTCGGTTGCCTCACGCACAACGTCCACGTCTGCGCCAGCGCCGGAGGTG
Organism: Rothia sp. HMSC068F09; assembly: GCF_001812775.1. Lineage (NCBI taxonomy): Bacteria > Bacillati > Actinomycetota > Actinomycetes > Micrococcales > Micrococcaceae > Rothia > Rothia sp. HMSC068F09. Next base: position 11,181 of record NZ_KV810415.1, on the reverse strand, counting down.
CCGGTCGAGTAGGACAGCATAGCAACCTTCGGCTCCACACCGAACTGGCGTGCAGTCTCTGCGGATGCCTTCGCAATGTCGGCCAGCTGCTCTGCGTTGGGGTTCGGGTTCACTGCGCAGTCGCCGTAGACCAGAACGCGGTCTTCCATCAGCATCAGGAAGACGGAGGAGACGATCTTGGTGCCGGGGCGGGTCTTGATGAACTCGAGCGAGGGGCGGATGGTGTTCGCGGTGGTGTTCACAGCACCGGAAACCATGCCGTCGGCGATGCCCTTGTAAACCAGCATGGTGCCGAAGTACGAGGGGTCGGTCATGCGCTCGCGAGCAGCCTCGATGGTGACACCCTTGTGTGCACGCAGCTCGGCGTAGGTTGCGGCGAAGTCCTCGGAGTACTCGTTGTTCTCGATGTCGATGATGCGGATCGAGCTGGGCAGCTCAATGCCCTCAGCCTGGCAAATCTCTGCAATCTTGGCGGGGTTACCGAGCAGGATCAGGTCGCAGAAGTCGCGGCGTGCAATGATTTCGGATGCACGCAGGATACGCACGTCGTAACCCTCGGGCAGGACCACGGAGCGGCGGTTTGCGCGTGCGGTCTCGATGAGGTTGTGCAGGAAGCGCAGCGGGGTCATGGAAGCCGGGCGCTCGATGGACAGGCGGGACAGCAGCTCGTCCTTGTTGACGTGCTCGTCCCAGCCACCCAGGGCGGCGGCCAGCTTGCGCTGGTGACCGCTCTCGAGGGAGCCGTGCACGCGGGAGACGGCGCGTGCGGACTTGAAGGTGTCGTGCTCGGTGGACAGCACCGGGAAGGGTGCGTTCTTGATGAGCTCGCCCACGGCGGTGTGCTGGCCGGAAACGTCGTCCAGGCCGCCGGTGAGCAGCACGCCCGAGGGAGCGGGGAAGGACGGTGCCAGTGCGGAGGCCAGGGTTGCGGCCACGATGTCTGCACGGTCGCCGGGGACAATCACGAAGTCGCCGTCGACGAACTGGCCCAGGAAGTTGGAGACGGTCATGGCGGCGACCTTGATGCCGTGAATATCGCGGCTGAGGTCCTCAGCCTTCACGCCGGCGGTGTCGAGCTTGAGGGCCTCGGCCACCTCACCGACGGTCGGAGCGGTCAGCTCGGAAATCTCGGGCAGCACGTAGACGGGCAGGTTTGCCTCGCCGCGCTTGACGGACTTCTCGATGTCCTCGCGCAGGGTGGGCTCTGCACGGTTGACGATGACGGCGAGCAGGTCAGCCTTGGATGCGGTCAGCTCGGTGCGGGCCACGTCAACGGCGGTGACTGCCTCTTCGACGGTGGCTTCCTGCGCACCGACGATGGCGACGACGGGCAGGCCCAGGTCGCGTGCAATCTGGACGTTCAGGTCGAACTCGACGGAGAGCGCGTTGGCGGGCAGGTAGGCGCCGTCAACGATCACGACGTCGCTGTTGGCTGCGACCTTCTCGTAGGCGGATACCGCGCGGGAGGAAATCTCTTCGGTGTCGCCCTCAGCGATGAGTGCGAGTGCGTCGTTCATGGAGACGGCGCCGTCGACCTGCTCCTCGGAGAGGTTGAAGTGCTCACGAATCAGGCGTGCTACAGGGTCGTCAGCGATGGTTGCGCCGTCGAAGACGGGGCGGAAGAAGCCGACGCGGTCCGCGCGCTTGATCAGGGAGTCTGCCAGGCCCAAGGCAATCAGGGACTTGCCCGAGTTCGGGGACGTAGCGGAGAGGTAAAGACCGGTGGTCATATTCTACTTTCCTTCGGTGGGGTGGCGTTCGGCGCCGGTACCGCGCGTGCGCAGGGGTTCCCTGTGTCTGTGCGGTGTGCGTCGAGCGTAGGTCACTTTCTATGTTAAGACTTTGCGGGTGTGGCGCCTAACAGCGTTCAGGGTGCGATGTGTCGCACGGCGTCCCGGGCGGGGCCGCCGCGTGCCTCGCGGTGCCCGCAGCTGCTGGACTAGCCGTCTGGCCCACCCGTTTACGGGTTTTACGGGTTGAGGATGCGCGCGTACCGTACGCTGTGGCCGGGCGCCCAGATGCCGCGTGCCTCAAATTCGATGCTGTTGCGCTGGTAGCCGAGGCGCTCGTAAAAGGAGAGCGCCCGTTCGTTTTCGGCCATGACCCACAGGTAGGAGTTTTCGTCCGGGTAGATGGCGGACTCGTAGAGTGCCCGGCCGAGGCCGGTACCGTGCATGTGGTTGAGCGTGTACAGGTGCGTGAGCTTGCGGGTGCCCGCGGGCAGCTCGGGCATGGAATCGGCGCGTTCGAGTTCCCAGGAGGAGGGCTCGCAGAGCGAGAGCGTCAGGCCGACCGGCTTCTCCCAATCAATCCGCGCGCCGATGGAGCAGGAGAGCCCGCTTTCGGGGGTCCAGCCGGGCACCTCGTAGGCGAAGAAGCCGCGCACGGTGGGGGAGGAGATGTGGCGGCGGAAGTCTTCGAGATATTCGTCGCGTTCGGCGCGGTGGCGAGCGGTGAAGCTCTCCCCGAGCGTGTCAAAGTAGAGCGGGTCGTAGGTTTGCTCCATGCAGTCCAGCTGCAGGTCGACGTACTTTTCGGCGTCGGTCGGTTCAATCGGTGCGAGCACGTAGCGGCCCTGACATACAAATCCCATGGGTTCCAGTCTACTCAGCCTGTTTCTGCGGAGGCGGTTCCTCGCGGGTGCGTACGCTAGGGGCGTGCAGGAGCGGCACCCCGGGATGCGAGCGCCGTCGGGCGGCCCGCCCCCGATTAGGTGCGGCGCTGACCGGGGGCGGGTCGTCGGCTAGGCTAGAGGGTATGGCGAAAAAGAGCAGGGCACCGAAGAAATCCCAGAAGGCGCAGAAGAACCAGAAGAACCGGGCTGACGATACCGAGAACACCCCCGTGCAGGGCGCGGCGGCAGGCGTGTACCCCATCTCCACGGGTGAGGCGGAGCTCGTCCCCGACGGCTACCACGCCGACGGCTGGCTACTGCTCATCAACGGCGTGCAGTCCTCCCACGTAATCGTGGGCGAACCCCGCCAGCTGGATTTTGAGTACATGCGCTGGATTGCCGCGGTCGTCTCCTCCCACGTGGAGGAGCACCTGGACGCCGCGAAGCTGCGCATCACCCACCTGGGTGGCGGCGCGTGCTCGATGGCGCGCTATTTCGCTGACCTGTACCCGACCAGCCGCAACACGGTCGTTGAGCTGGACGCCAAGCTCGCCGAGTACGTGCGCGCCTGGTTCGACATCCCCAAGGCGCCGCGCGTGAAGATTCGCGTGGGGGAGGCGGGGGCCGTCACCTCCACGTTTGCCCCGGCTTCCCGCGACGTGCTGATTCGTGACGTATTCGCCGGTGACACCACCCCCGAGGCGCTCACCACCGTCGAGTTCACCCGCACCGTCGCCGAGTCGCTGGCACCCGGTGGCCTGTACATCCTGAACTGCGGCGACGGGCCGGCGCTGACCGGTGCCCGCGCTGAGGCGTCCGCCCTGCTTGAGGTGTTCGAGTACGTGTGCATTGTGGCGGATTCGGCAATGTTGAAGGGTCGCCGCCGCGGCAACGTCATTATTGCCGGCTCGCACGCGCCCCTGCCGGAGGCTGGTTCCGTGCAGGCTGCCGCTATTTCCCGCGAGCTCATGGGTGGAGGCGTACCCGCCCAGTACTGGGACACCGCGCGGGTGCGCCAGTTCGCGGGTTAGGTTTTCAGTCGCGGCTTAGATTTCGGGGATAGGTTAGTTCCTTCGGGGATAGGTTAGTGACGTTGGGGGTGGGGCTTAACCACCCCCAACGTCACTAACCCACCCCTAAAATCGCCAACCCATGACCGAAGCCATTCCGAGATATATACGGCACGGGTGAAACCCCACCGCTACCGACCCCAACCCGATACCATGGTGACCATGCGATACACCTATCTGGGCCCCTCCGGCACCTTCACTGAATCCGCCCTGCTGAGCGTACCCGGCGCATCCGACGCCGAACGCATCCCCGCAACCAGCGTGCCCGACGCGCTCGCACGCCTCAACGCGGGCGAGGCGGACGCCGCCATGGTGCCCATCGAAAACTCCGTGGAGGGCGGCGTGAGCGCCACCCTGGACGCTATCGCAGCCAGCGAGGGTGTGCGCATCATCCGCGAGGTGCTCGTGCCGATCCGCTTCGTGCTGGTCGCCGCGAAGCCCATCAGTATCGAGGACGTCAAGACCATCTCCACCCATTCGCACGCCTGGGCGCAGGTGCGCGGCTGGGCGCAGGAAAACGTGCCCACCGCGGCATACCTGCCCGGCTCCTCCACCGCGGCGGCGGCCGTCGGCCTGCTCGAAGAGGGATGCACCTACGATGCGGCAATCTGCTCCCCGGCGCTGCTCGCCTACCACCCCGAACTGCACGTACTGCAGGACAACATCGGCGACAACAAGAACGCCGTAACCCGCTTCGTGCTGCTCTCACGCATCGCCGACATTCCCGAACCGACCGGCTCCGACAAGACCACCCTGACCGTGCCGCTGCCCGCCAACCGCGCCGGCGCGCTCATGGAGCTGCTCGAGCAGTTCTCGGTGCGCGGCGTGAACCTCTCCCGCATCGAATCCCGCCCGACCGGCGAGGGCATGGGCTCCTACTCGTTCAGCATCGACGCCGACGGCCACATCTACGAGGCACGCATGCGCGATGCACTGCGCGGCTTGCACCGCGTCTCCCCGACGCTGAAGTTCCTCGGCTCCTACCCGCGCGCCGACCACGAAAATACCGAGGTCGACAGCATCCACTCCGACGCCTCCTTCGACTCCGCGCACGAGTGGCTGGAATCGCTCTTCCCGAACGGCCGCCCCGCGCACCTGCAGCGCCGCTAGCGGTGCCACCACCGGCGGCACCACAGGCCGGCCGCCGCTAGATACCCCCGCACCTACCCGCGCCCCACCAGCGCAAACCCCGCCCACAACCCACCGCAAGATTAGGTAGGATAAAACAGTGATTGATATTAACCTCCTCCGCGAAAACCCCGACGCCTTCCGCGCCTCCCAGCGAGCACGCGGCAAGGACGAAACCCACGTCGACCGCATCCTCGAAGCCGACACCGCACGCCGCGCACTCATCGGCGAATACGAGACCCTGCGCGCCGAGCAGAACGCCTTCGGCAAGAAGGTTGCCAAGGCACCCAAGGAAGAAAAGCCCGCACTCGTCGCACAGGCCAAGGAACTGGCCGCCCGCGTCAACGAGGCGAAGGCATCCTCCGAGGCGAAGACCGCCGAATACGAGGAACTGATCAGCAGCATCGAGAACCTCATCATCGACGGCGTGCCCACCGGCGGCGAAGACGATTACGTGGTCGTCAAGAAGGTCGGCACCCCCCGCGACTTCACCGCTGACGGCTTCGAGCCGCGCGACCACCTCGAGATCGGCGAGCTCGTCGACGGCATCGACATGGCCCGTGGCGCGAAGGTTTCCGGCGCACGCTTCTACTTCCTCAAGGGCCAGGTGGCCCGCCTGGAGCAGGCACTCATGTGGATGGCGCTCGACCTCGCAACCGAGCACGGCTTCACCATGATGACCACCCCCACCCTGGTGCGCCCCGAAATCATGAACGGCACCGGCTTCAACGTCAAGCACGACGACGAAATCTACCGCCTCGAACGCGACGACCTGTACCTGGTCGGCACCTCCGAGGTGGCGCTCGCCGGCTACCACACCGACGAAATTCTCGACTTTGAGAAGGGTGCGAAGAAGTACCTGGGCTGGTCCTCCTGCTACCGCCGTGAGGCAGGCTCCGCTGGTAAGGACACCCGCGGCATCATTCGTGTGCACCAGTTCAACAAGGCTGAAATGTTCGTCTACTGCCCCGTCGAGCAGGCAGAAGAGATGCACGAGAAGCTGCTGTCCCTCGAAGAGGAAATGCTGCAGCGCTGCGGCCTCGCATACCGCGTGATTGACACCGCCGCAGGCGACCTGGGCACCTCCGCAGCCCGCAAGTTCGACTGCGAGGCGTGGGTCCCCACCCAGGGCACCTACCGTGAGCTGACCTCCACCTCGAACTGCACGACCTACCAGGCGCGCCGCCTGAACATTCGCGAGCGCACCCCGGACACCGTGGACGAGGCAGGCAACGTGCGTAAGGGCCGTACCCGCTCCGTGGCAACCCTGAACGGCACCCTGGCAACCACCCGCTGGTTGGTGGCCATCCTGGAGACTCACCAGCAGGCCGATGGCTCGGTCCGTATTCCGGAAGCACTCCGCCCCTACATGGGTGGCGCCGAGGTTATCCCGGTCGTAGCCGCTGAGTAAGGGATTGCCCGCCCGCTAAGGCGTATCAAAACCAGCTGAAAAACCCGCTCACCGCGTAAACGGTGGGCGGGTTTTTGCGTGGGCGGGTAGTCTAAGAGTTATGCCTCTTTACCGTAAGCTCCTTGGTGTTTCCGCGGCGGCGGCTCTGACCGCCTCCGTCACTCGCGCCCGCAAGAATGCGCGTCGACGCGCTATTGAACTGGGTGCGCCCTTCGGCGTTCTGCCGACCCTGCCCACCGGTGAGGCGCAGCGCGTGGGCCTGGTGTACAACCCGAGCAAGCCCGGTGCTGCGGCGGCTATCGAGATTCTGGAACGTACCCTCGCGGCGAATGGCCACCCGAAGGCGCTGGTGCGCACCACCCGCGTGGACGAGCCCGGCTCAGAGGCCGCCCGCGAGCTGATTGCCGAAGGCGTTGACCTGCTGATTGCTGCCGGCGGTGACGGTACGGTGCGTGCTGTGGCGGCGGCGCTGGCGCATCATGAGGGGCAAAAGCCGCGCCTGGGTATTCTGCCGATGGGCACCGGCAACCTGCTGGCGCGCAACCTATACATCCCGGTGAGTGACGTGGCGGCGTGCGTTGATATTGCGCTCAACGGCGCGGGTCAGGCCGTTGACGCGATTGAGATGACGACTACGGGCACCACCGGCGAAGAAACCGAACACACGTTCTTTGTGATGAGTGGTGCCGGCTTCGACGCGCTCGTCATGAATGACACGAACGAGGAGATTAAGGCGAAGTTCGGCTGGGTGGCGTACGTGCAGTCCGGCATGAAGCACATGCTGGGCAGGTCGCATCCGGTGAGTATTAGCGTGGACGGTGGGGAGCCCCGCATCCTGCCGATGCGTTCGGTGCTGGTCGCGAATTGCGGCCGCCTGCAGGGCGGTATTCGCCTGGCGGACATGACGGATGTGCACGACGGCAAGCTTGAGGTGATTGTGGCGTCCCCGCGTGACCTGGTGGAGTGGGGCCTGCTGATGGCAAAGGTGATGCGCCGTACGATTCTGGGTTCGCCGCGCATTGAGCTGCCGGTGATTCGTCATCTGGTCGGGTCTGAGGTGGTGCTGGAGTTCCCGGACGGTGCGCAGCCGGTTGAGGTGGATGGCGACCCGGCGCCGTCGGCTTACCGCATTAGCGCGCGCGTGCTGCCCGCCGCCGTGGAGGTGGCGGTTCACCCGGACGTGCTCTAGGGCCGCGACGTTTTAGGAGCGTATTTTAGGGTTGCGGGCCGTTTGCGGCGCCTGTTTTTGAGGAACCGTCCAGGTGGGTGGCGTATTCTCGGGATTGTTGATGTATACACCGAGTACGTCAGGAGACAACCACGATGAGCAACCAGCCGGCACTTCAGCAAACCGCACCGTATCTTTCGCATCCGGCAGATTATCTGCAGGAGAAGCCGCGCCGTGGTTTCTGGAAGACTGTTCTGCGCATCATCGCCTGGGGCATGTACGTTCTGAGCGTGCCCGTGTGTTTGATCGTAACGGGGGTTGTTATTGTCGGCCTGGTGTTGTTTGGAGGCTCGATTGATAACGTGATTCTTCACTTTGTGGTCATGCTGGTGATGCCTTTTGTGGCTCTGGTCCTTGGTTGTGTTGGGCTGTATTTCTTTGGTGTGAAGATCATTGGTGGTCTTTTCACGTATTCGCGGGCTGATAGCGAGGTGGAGGACCGCAGCGAGCGTTTTGTGATAGGTACGTACGAGCTCTTTGCTGAGATATTTTCGGGCCTCCCTGACATTGACTTCTTCTGACGGAGGCGGCATCTAATTACTGGCTCTTAGAGTTGGCTTAAACCTATAAACGCGGTGGGGCACGACCTAATGAAAGGTCGTACCTCACCGCGCTTTTATCGGTTGTGCCGGTTTTTAGTTTTTAGGCTTCCCAGGTGATGAACTCGTCCGGGTCAGCCTTGCCAGCTTCAGTAGGAGTAGTAGGAGCCCAATAGTGCCAGTCACCATCGTGCCACTCCATCACAATATCGGCAGACCAGTATGTAGCCGACGGGGTCTTGAGCAGCAGTCGCACCGTTGCACGCTCCGGGGTGTAGGAGATGTAACGGTAACCGGAAATGTGGAGAACCGGAGCGGTCGTAGTGTCCTTCTTGCGGAGTTCGCGGAGCGTATCGGCGCCGGGGCCAACAATAGTCGGCATATAGTCCTTCGGGGACTCTACCATCTGAATATATGCCCAGGTTGCGGCGTACAATCCGCCCTCAGCCGAGTGCTCGAAGCAGTTGCGAATCGGGGAGTTTGCCATGGGGCCGGCAGTCTTCGATACCGGGCCAATCCAACCCTGATCAGTGGTTACCCACGTGGTGTCCTTGGGTGCTGCATCCAGTACTGCCTGGTCGTCTGAGGCGCCAGCGCCGCAGGTGCCTGCCGCTACCGTTGAGGTGGCCTTCGACTGAGCCGCACCGTTCGAGCCGCCCGCGGCGGAGGTGTTGGAATTATCGCCGCCGCGCGGAATCAGCACGATGACCAGTACAACGAGGAGGGCGACGATAGCTGCTGCCAGTCCGAAAGCCCAGCGGGGGATAGTGACTCCACCCTTGTTCTCCATAACAATCTCCAAAATACGTAGACCCCACAATTCGGGGCGCGACAAACCCACCCCCAGCAGGAGGGCAGAGATTGAATGAGTGATGAGAAACTATGCGGTACCGCAGGAGAAGCATCTGAGCCAGAACACAACATCGAGGACTGCAAGACGCAAAAACACGGCGGCACCCGGTTATCGGTGTCAAAAGATACCCTATCATGCCTACAGATATCCTGCAGGCGCTCACCCTGAGCTACCATAATGTGATTTATACCATGAAGGAAATAGCTAATTTTTTCACTATTTCTCGAAAATAAGGGTTATAATGAAAAAAATCGCAATTTTTTCCACTATTAAGGAGAGTGTAAGTGGGCACCACCAGCACAAGGTACCGCACCCTCAAAAGTATCTTCCACGAACGCGGCAAAGCCGCCGCACAAACCGAACTGCAGGCGCGCCGCAACGGCTACTCCACCTACCTTCTCGACGAATTCAAAGTCGGGGAGCACCCCCTGTTCTACCTGGCAGACCGCACCGCAATCGCATCCTTTGAACGCATCATGCTCCGTGAATGGCATATCGAGCAGCTGAGCTCCCAACTGCCCAGCATCGCTATGCAAAGCTACCTACTAGACTTGGCAGTACGCAGTATCGTGGCGTCCGACCGCATCGAAGGTATATACACCACGCGCAAGTTCATCTCTGAGGCGCTCACCTTCGGCGACAGTGAAGACCCCCGCGCCAAACGCGCCGTCGAATTCGTGAACCTCCTCAAAGACCTGGGGGTAGGCCACCCCCCCTTCACAGTCGAGCAGGTGCGCAACCTCTACGATACGCTACTCGAAGGGTACCTTGCCGAAGAAGATCGGCCAGACGGGGCTCTATTCCGCACCAAACCCGTGTTTATTTACTACAGCGCCCGCGAAATTCACCGTGCCCCCGACAGCGAAGCAACTATCACCGCCAACGTTCAGACGGCACTCAACCACACCCTTGACCCGAACGTGCCGGTGCTATTCTCCGCAATCGCCGCGCATTTCATGATGGAGTACACGCACCCTTTCTACGACGGCAACGGCCGTTTGGGTAGGTACCTGCTGGTATCTCACCTGGGGCGGACCCTCAACCGGCTGACGACCCTCACCCTGCCGAGCACGCTCAACATTCAGAAGAGCCGCTACTACAAGGCGTTTAGCGCGGCGGAAGAACCCCTCAACTACGGTGAGGTAACCAGTTTTCTGCATGTTCTTCTGGGGTTGATTGAGCAGGCTCAGGAGCACCTGGAAGACGAGCTGGAGGCGCGCGACCGTGCGTGGCGTGCCCTGGGTCGGCGTATCGCTGAGCTGGAGGGTAGCCGCGCCTGGACGGGCGGCGCCTCCGGGTTGACTTCGAAGAAGCGTGATGATGTTCTGCGGCTGCTGTACCTGCTGGGGCAGGTGCATATTTTCCGTGCGCCGGTCGCCCCCACCTCGAGCGAGTTGCAGGAGGCGCTGGGTGTTACGGCGCCGACTCTGCGCGATAGGCTCAAGCTGCTGCAGGGGCTTGGGTTTGTTGAGGGCGTGAAGGCCGGCCGCACGATGCGCTGGTCCCTCACCGAGGCGGGTACCGCCCTGCTGGGTCTGCCTGCCGTTGATGACGATGAGGACTAGCCCACGAGCATAAGAAGCAGGGGAGGAGCCGCACCGGAATGCGTTCCCTCCCCTAAAAACTGCTGCTTCCTGTGGCGCCTAGTAGTAGCGGCCTGCAGGTATTAGTAGTCTCAGAATATGCATATATATCAATGTATGAATATTTATATTATGTTTCACGTGAAACATTTTATGAATTGCATAGAGACCGATAGTGAATGAAGTTTAGGGAAGCAGGTGTAGGATTCGATGAAATGTTGTGTAGCAAGGGATTGGTGACTAGCATCACACGGAGATGGATACGGGCGAGGTAAAAAGAATGATTGTTTGTTTTTAAATTGATTAAGGTGGTAAACTGTTGTTGCTTATGGGAACAAAGATACGAAATAGGGTTGTGTTTAAAGTGTGAAAATTAAAGTTTGAGTTGGTTATTTGATGTTCTCGAGGGTTTTTAAAACTCGTAGCCCTTTTGGGTTTTAAGTCAATACCTGTTGGATTGTAGAATGTATGTGTGGTCTCTGGTGAAGTATGCTTCATGTAAGGCAGAAGGCACTCAGGTGACGGGAGACATTTTCCCTGAGAGTGGGTAGCAGGTCTTGCATTGGTGCTTGCGAGAGTCTTGTGTGTCAGAGAAAGGCTGGGTGTGGTGATCTGTGAGGCCTGAAGAAATGAGTACCTTGGAAGGACCATGATTTTGAATTTTTATGCGAATGCGAGTTGGCGTTTTTCTAAGGAGGTTCCTATGATAAAAACTTTTTGTTTGAGACAGTTGCCTGGTGGGCTTGTGATTGCAG
>NZ_KV810414.1:0-1449 GCF_001812775.1 Rothia sp. HMSC068F09 | reverse complement strand
GGCTCTTCCGAGTTGAGTGTGGGTGACCGGGTGTTGGTCGGGGGTTGCGGGTAGAGGTCGAGGTCCTTGATGATGAGCGGACTTCTACCCCCGCTGTCGTCAAGGACCTCGACAATGTCTCACCCTACCTGCTGCTGCTCTGTGTCGCTTGATCGTTGTGATCGGTGTGATCTGCTCGTCGACTTGGAGGGCTTCCATCTGATGAGTGCGGTTCGCACCCCAGATGCTCTGGTGCTCGATGTTGAGTCGTGCAACCAGCTGGCGGGGTGCCCAGATTGTGGGGTGATCGCTCAAGGTCATGGGCGTGTGGTGGTGGAGGTGATCGACGCGCCCTGGGCCGGGGTCCCGGTGCGGATCCGGTGGCATAAGCGACGCTGGATATGCCGCGAACATACCTGCCAGATCACGACTTTCGCTGAGCAGAACCACTCGGTGTGTGCTCCCAGGGCGCGTCTGGGTGTTCGGGCGATCCGCTGGGCGATCCGACAGTTGCGCTTCGAGGGAGCCACTATCTCGGGGCTGGCCCGCCAGTTAGGAACCACGTGGAATACCGTGTGGTCCCATATCAAGCCGTGTCTGCAAGCCGCATCTGATGACCCCGCCCGTTTCTCAGGGGTGCGGGTGCTGGGGGTTGACGAGCACGTGTGGCACCACCAGGACCGACGCCGACGAGGGCCCCGTGAGCTCACCGGCATCGTCGACCTGACGCGAGGGGAGGATCATCCCACGGCCCGCTTGTTGGATCTGGTCCCGGGAAGGTCTGGCACCGTGTACAAGAACTGGCTGGCCGAGCGCGGCGAAGACTTTCGCTCCGGTATCCAGATCGCGACGCTGGATCCCTTCCAGGGATATAAGAACGCCATTGATGACCAGCTCCAAGACGCCACCAGCGTGCTCGATGCCTTTCACATCGTCAAGCTCGCCGGTGACGCTCTCGATGAGGTGCGTCGTCGCGTCCAGCAAGACACGACCGGTCACCGCGGGCGCAAGGGTGATCCTCTCTATCAGATCCGCAATCTTTTGCGCGCCTCGCGTGATCGGCTCACGAAGCGTCAACAAGAACGACTCCGTGAGGCCTTCACGGCAGATGAGGCGCATATCAGTGTGGAAGTCGCCTACCACTGCGCCCAGCAAGTGCGCGACGTCTTCCATCAAGCCACACCCGCCCAAGGCCGACGCCTGGCCGCTCATCTCATCCAGCGCCTACCAACGTGTCCCATCCCCGAAATCGCCCGACTGGGTCGAACCCTACGCAAATGGAAGGACGCCTTCTTGGCCTACTTCGATACAGGAGGAGCCAGCAACGGCCCCACCGAAGCCATCAACGGAATCATCGAACTAGGAAGACGCACCGCCAGAGGCTACCGCAACCCCACCAACTACCAACTCCGAATGCTCCTCATCGCAGGAGGCCTAGATGCCTCCAACCACACTCAACTCTGAAGAGCC
>NZ_KV810413.1:0-579 GCF_001812775.1 Rothia sp. HMSC068F09 | reverse complement strand
AGGTCAAGTCCTGTGGAGTGGTGTAATCGTTTTGTGTCCTTCGGAGTGGGTTATGCGCTGAGTTGGAGTGGGGGTTCCTCCTGTTGGGTGGGTTGGGGTGTGAGTCGTGATTTGGTGAGGATGTCGAGGCTGAGGTAGCGTCGGCCTTCGGCCCATTCGTCGTTTTGTTCGGCTAGGACGGCTCCGACCAGGCGGATGATGGCCTGGCGGTTGGGGAAGATCCCCACGGAGTCGGTGCGTCGGCGGATTTCGCGGTTGAGGCGCTCATTGGGGTTGTTGGACCAGATCTGGGTCCATACCCCGGTGGGGAAGGACGCGAAGGCGAGGACGTCTGCCCTGGCTTGATCGAGGTGATCACACACAGCGGGGAGCTTGTCGTGCACGTAGTCCAAGAGTCGGTCGTATTGAGCGTTGACTGAGGCGGCGTCGGGTTGGTCGTACACCGAGTGCAGCATCGCTTTGACGGCGGGCCATAGCGCTTTGGGGGTGATGGACATGAGATTCGCGGCGTAGTGGGTGCGGCATCGTTGCCAGGTGGCTCCGGGTAGGTTCGCTGCGATGGCTTCGACCAGGCCCAGA
>NZ_KV810412.1:0-1819 GCF_001812775.1 Rothia sp. HMSC068F09 | reverse complement strand
CGGCCGTTATGAACTGACTGTGCGTGAAAATCTTCTTCTGGGTTTGCCGCAGGAGGCGGTTGAGCGTCTTGGTGATGCTGATTTGTGGTCGGCTTTGTCGGTGGCTTGTGCTGATGATTTTGTGCGTGGTCTTGAGGGTGGTTTGGACGCTCAGTTGGGTGAGTCGTTTGGTGGTGTTGGTCTTTCGGGTGGTCAGTGGCAGCGTTTGGCGTTGGCGCGTGTGGTTCTTCGGGATGCGCCGGTGTGGGTGTTGGATGAGCCGACCAGTGCTGTGGATGCTGAGACTGAGGAGGAGATTTTTGCTCGGTTGAAGGTGGCTGCTGTTGGGCGTTTGGTGGTGTTGGTGTCTCATCGTGCGTGGACGTTGCGTGGTGTTGATTCTGTGGTGGTGTTGGATGGTGGGTGTGTGGTGGAGCAAGGAACCTACCGGGAGCTACTGAAGGCAGAGGGAAAGTTTATGGAAATTTTCAAAAATCAGATCTCTGAAGATTCTGCAGGGCGCAAAACTTCCGCTGAAAGGGGCTATAAAGATGCGTAAGATTATGGCTAATACTGTTTGGTCCGTGGTTTATGCTTTCAAAAATCACCCCGTATGGACCGTTTCCTATCTAGTGTCTGTTGTGTGCCTATCACTATTCCCTGCTCTGCAGATGGAGGCTGTCACTAGACTTGTTGAGCATTTGGGCCAGAGCCAGGATGAAGTGCTCCCGCTAGCGCTGGGGGTTAGTTTTGTGCTGGCAGGATACATTGCCCTGGGACAAGCATCAGACTCTCTGCGTATGATTCTAAATTCTCGAATGTCAAGTACGGGTATTCAGAACGTATCTTCTCGTCTGGCGACTTGTTCCTCTCAGGAAATCGCGAGCGGTGATTATGCTCGCTCATCAAGGGCAGCTCATGAAGCTGTGACAGGGGGGAGCCTGGGGTCTCAAGTTTCCACTATGGGTGCTCTGATATTCATCATTTTTTCGACGGGAGCCCTTAGTTATTCCGTAGGAAAGATCAATGTATATGCTTCACTCTGCATGCTTGCAGGCATGATTCCTGTTGCCTTGATGTCACATCTCTATTCGAGTAAGAATGCTGAGGCAATGGAAAAAATATATTCATATAGCTACAACGCGTGGCATAGCACTAACCAGATTGCACAAATAACTACTGCTCGTGAGCTTGCAATTCTTAATGCTCGGTCGTTCTTTGCGCATCGTGCTAATCAAGAACGGAAAAAATCCGGTGAGGAGGAAATTGGCCTAGCTCGTTACATCCTCAGAATATATACAATTGTTGGTTTTATAAGCGCTGCATTGCTAGCTTTAGCCCTTATTTTTCTAGCGGCCTCGGTGCCAGCTCCCGGTGCTCTTGCTGGAGCTGTTATAGGTATTACCTCGGCTATAGTCTCGCTTGGCTCGATGGGAAGCGACCTTAGCTCAATGGCGGCGGGGTCAAACGCAATTGATATATATCGAAAGTTTATTTCTAGCGCACAGCCCGAGCAGAAAAATCCGATTGCCGATATCTACCCTGAAATCTGCAGCGTTTCCATTAGGAATCTTGCTATCCAGTATCCAAAAGCTGATTCTTTAGCTCTTAAAAACATCAATCTCACTTTTGGTCCCGGGCAGATGATTGGTATTGTCGGGCCCAGTGGATCAGGAAAGACAACCCTAGTAAATGCACTCATGGGTATGCTGAAGCCCTCCAGTGGAGACATCCTCATGGGAGGTACGTCGGTACAGGACATATCACCTGATGATTTGTTGGCAAATGTTGGTTTGGTGAGTCAAGACTACGGCCGTTATGAACTGACTGTGCGTGAAAA
>NZ_KV810411.1:0-792 GCF_001812775.1 Rothia sp. HMSC068F09 | reverse complement strand
ATGGGTGCGGTCACCGTGTGATCCTTCGAGAAAGCTCTTCTACTTCTGACTCGAAACGATTTGGAGGCACAACGATGACCGCTCCTCATATTATCGACCCTGCTGGCATGCTTGGCGAGGCGTTATCCCAGGCGTCCCCAGATTTGATGCGTTCCCTGCTCCAGCACGTGATCAACGCGTTGCTATCAGCGGACGCTGATGCGGTGTGCGGGGCCCAGTGGGGCCAACAAGACCCGCAGCGTCAGGCCCAGCGCAATGGGTATCGCTACCGGCCCCTGGATACCAGGGTCGGCACCATTGACGTGGCGATCCCCAAGCTACGCTCAGGCACCTACTTTCCAGAGTGGCTGTTGCAGCGCCGCAAACGCTCCGAAAACGCCTTGATCACAGTGGTTGCTGACTGCTACTTAGCGGGAGTATCCACACGCCGCATGGACAAGCTCGTCAAAACCCTGGGGATCACAGGACTATCGAAGTCCCAGGTCTCACGTATGGCAGCCGACCTGGACGAACACGTGGACGAGTTCCGCCATCGCCCCCTCGACGACGCTGGGCCTTTCACGTTCGTCGCCGCTGACGCACTGACCATGAAGGTGCGCGAAGGAGGACGCGTCGTCTCGTGCGCGGTCCTGGTTGCCACCGGAGTCAACAATGACGGACACCGCGAAGTACTGGGGGTGCGCGTATCCACCAGCGAGACCGGCCCGGCGTGGAACGAGTTCTTCGCCGACCTGGTCGCCCGAGGCCTCACCGGCGTGCGCCTGGTGACCAGTGACGCCCATCTGGGCCTGG